>DASYTI010000026.1 GCA_036002485.1 Candidatus Methylomirabilota bacterium
TCGCCTCGGCCGGTGACCTCTTGGCCGCTGGCTGTGGGTCAGTTTGTGCACAGGCCGGCAGCCCGAGGCGTACGTGGGTGTTCAAGCTGAGGGGCGCAGCCACGAGGCGAGGGCTGAGTTGATCTGGCGAAGCAAATTGACCCAGGGCCGGCCGCTGATTGACAAGATCGAAGGCGGCCGGGCATACTCACCCTTCGCTGGCGCCGAAGTGGCGGAATTGGCAGACGCGCACGTTTGAGGGGCGTGTGGGGCAACCCGTGGGGGTTCGAGTCCCCCCTTCGGCACCAAATTCCCAAGCAGTCCTGCGTTTCAGCTCGATCCCCCAGTCACCCCGTTCGGAGATCTCCTCGCTGGTTCATCGTACTGGCCCCCCGGCGGACTTCCGGAAGAGCCTACCCGGTAATATCTTCCTAGTATGAAAGTTCGCCATGCGAGGGAGCCCCCGGGCCAATCGCCCGAATCGCTCCATCTCCGTAACAAAGCTATCCGCGCTGTCCTCCGTCCCCTGCGGTCTTCATGGCACTTCTCTTGCCGAGGGTTTCCTGTTTCTCTCCAGGCGCATCGACGGATCGGCATGTGCAGTCATGCCATCGAGGAGCGTGAGACATGGCTACTCTTCCGGCCTCCCCCCCCGACGAGATAGATTCCGGCACCCTCCTCACCGCCTTGAAGACGCTGAGGAGGGGCGACTTCTCCGTCCGGCTGCCCATGAACTGGCCGGGCATGGCCGGAAAAATTGCCGACACCTTCAACGACATCGCGGAGATGAACGAGCATCTGGCCTCGGAACTCGAGCGCCTGAACCGCGTGGTCGGTGAGCAGGGCAGGATCCATCAGCGTGCGGGGGCCTCGGGGATGACTGGCGGGTGGGCGGAGTGCGTCTCCTCGGTGAACTCGCTCATCGACGATCTGGTCACCCCGACGCAGGAGATGGCGCGCGTGATCGGCGCCGTGGCCAAGGGGGACCTCTCGCAGTCGATGGTCCTCGAGACCGATGAGGGGCGGCTCGAGGGTGAGTTCCTCCGCACCGCGGTAGTCGTCAACAGCATGGTCGCCCAGCTGAGCTCCTTCGCCTCCGAGGTCACCCGCGTGGTTCGGGAGGTGGGCACGGAAGGCAAGCTCGGGGGGCAGGCGAACGTCAAGCGCGTGGCCGGGACCTGGAAAGACCTGACGGACAGTGTCAACTCGATGGCGGGCAACCTGACGGGCCAGGTGCGGAATATCGCGGAGGTGACCACGGCCGTCGCGAACGGCGACCTCTCGAAGAAGATCACCGTGGACGTGAAAGGCGAATTCTTCGAGCTGAAGAACACCATCAACACCATGGTCGACCAGCTCAGGTCCTTCGGTTCCGAGGTCACCAGGGTGGCGCGGGAAGTCGGCACGGAAGGCAAGCTCGGCGGCCAGGCCAAGGTGGAAGGCGTCTCGGGCACCTGGAAGGATCTCACGGACAGCGTCAACTTCATGGCGAGCAACCTCACGAGCCAGGTGCGCAACATCGCCGACGTCACCAAGGCGGTGGCCGCGGGCGACCTTTCGAAGAAGATCACCGTCGACGTCAAGGGCGAGATTCTCGAGCTCAAGAACACCGTGAACACCATGGTCGACCAGCTGCGGTCGTTCGCGGCGGAGGTGACGCGGGTGGCCCGCGAGGTCGGCACGGACGGCAAGCTGGGCGGCCAGGCCGACGTGCGGGACGTGGCGGGAACGTGGAAGGACCTGACGGACAGCGTCAACTTCATGGCGAGCAACCTCACGAGCCAGGTCCGCAACATCGCCGACGTCACCAAGGCGGTGGCCGCCGGTGATCTGTCGAAGAAGATCACCGTGGACGTCAAGGGCGAGATCCTCGAACTCAAGAACACTGTCAACACCATGGTCGACCAGCTGAGCTCCTTCGCGGCGGAGGTGACGCGGATGGCCCGCGAGGTCGGCACCGACGGCAAGCTGGGGGGCCAGGCCGACGTGCGGGACGTGGCGGGGACGTGGAAGGACCTCACGGACAGCGTCAACTTCATGGCGAGCAATCTCACCAGCCAGGTGCGGAATATCGCGGACGTGACGAAGGCCGTGGCGGCCGGCGATCTCTCGAAGAAGATCACCGTGGAGGTCAAGGGCGAGATCCTTGAACTTAAAAATACGGTTAACACCATGGTGGACCAGCTCAGCTCCTTCGCGGCCGAGGTGACCCGCGTGGCCCGCGAAGTGGGGACGGAGGGCAAGCTGGGCGGCCAGGCCACGGTGAGAGGGGTGGCGGGCACGTGGAAGGATCTCACGGACAGCGTGAATCTCATGGCGAGCAACCTGACCGTCCAGCTCCGTGACGTGTCCAAGGTCTCAACCGCCATCGCCTCCGGTGACCTGACCCAGAGCATCACCGTCGACGTGAGCGGCGAGATCCTCCAGATCAAGGACGTGATCAACACCATGGTCCGGCAGCTCAGCTCCTTCGCCTCGGAGGTCACGCGGGTGGCCCGCGAGGTGGGCACCGAAGGCCGCCTGGGCGGCCAAGCGGAGGTCAAAGGCGTCGCGGGAACCTGGAAGGATCTGACGGACAGCGTCAATTTCATGGCGAGCAACCTGACAAACCAGGTGCGCAACATCGCCTATGTCACCAAGGCGGTGGCGGCGGGCGATCTCTCGAAGAAGGTCGCCGTCGAGGTCAAGGGCGAGATCCTCGAGCTCAAGGACACCGTGAATACGATGGTGGACCAGCTGAGCTCCTTCGCCTCCGAAGTGACGCGGGTGGCGCGCGAGGTGGGGACGGAGGGCAAGCTGGGCGGCCAGGCGGATGTCCGCGACGTGGCGGGCACGTGGAAGGACCTGACGGACAGCGTCAACTTCATGGCGAGCAACCTCACGAACCAGGTGCGCAACATCGCCGAGGTCACCACGGCCGTCGCGCGCGGCGATCTGTCGAAGCACATCACCGTCGATGTCAAGGGCGAGATCCTTGAACTTAAAAATACGGTTAACACCATGGTGGACCAGCTCAGCTCCTTCGCCGCCGAGGTGACGAGGGTGGCCCGCGAGGTGGGCACCGAGGGACGCCTGGGCGGCCAGGCGGAGGTCAAGGGCGTCGCGGGAACGTGGAAGGATCTGACGGACAGCGTCAACTTCATGGCGAGCAACCTCACCGGTCAGGTCCGCAACATCGCGGACGTCACCACCGCCGTGGCCAATGGCGACCTCTCACGGAAGATCACCGTGGACGTCCGCGGCGAGATCCTGGAGCTGAAGGACACCATCAACACCATGGTCGACCAGCTCCGCTCGTTCGCGGCGGAGGTGACGAGGGTGGCCCGCGAGGTGGGGACGGAAGGCCGGCTGGGCGGCCAGGCCGACGTCAAGGGCGTGGCGGGGACCTGGAAGGATCTCACGGACAGCGTCAACTTCATGGCGAGCAACCTCACGAACCAGGTGCGCAACATCGCCGACGTCACCAAGGCGGTGGCCGCGGGCGATCTCTCGAAGAAGATCACCGTCGAGGTCAAGGGCGAGATCCTTGAACTTAAAAATACGGTTAACACGATGGTGGACCAGCTCAGCTCCTTCGCCGCCGAGGTGACGCGGGTGGCCCGCGAGGTGGGCACCGAGGGCAAGCTGGGCGGTCAGGCGCAGGTGCAAGACGTCTCCGGTACGTGGCGCGGTCTCACGGAGAACGTCAACTTCATGGCCGCGAACCTCACCAGCCAGGTGCGCGGTATCGCGAAGGTCGTGACGGCGGTCGCCAACGGCGATCTCCGGCTCAAGCTGACCGTGGAGGCCAAGGGCGAGATCGCGGAGCTCGCGGATACGATCAACGGCATGATCGATACGCTGGCCACCTTCGCGGATCAGGTCACCACGGTCGCTCGCGAGGTCGGGGTGGACGGCGAGCTCGGCGGGCAGGCGCGCGTGCCGGGGGCGGCGGGAACATGGAAGGACCTCACGGATAACGTGAACCAGCTGGCCGCGAACCTGACCACGCAGGTCCGGGCCATCGCCGAGGTGGCCACGGCGGTGACCAAGGGCGACCTGACGCAGTCCATCAAGGTCCAGGCGCAGGGGGAGGTGGCCGCCCTCAAGGACAACATCAACGAGATGATCCGCAACCTCAAGGACACCACCCTCAAGAACAGCGAGCAGGACTGGCTGAAGACCAACCTCGCCAAGTTCAGCCGGATGCTCCAGGGCCAGAAGGATCTCGTCACGGTGGCGCGGCTCATTCTCTCCGAGCTGGCCCCCGTGGTCCACGCGCGGCACGGCGTGTTCTACATCCTGAAAGGCGCCGAGGAGCCCGCCAAGCTCACGTTGCTCGCCAGCTACGCGCACGAGCGACCGGGAACGGTGGCCGACGAGTTCTTCCTCGGGGAGGGCCTGGTGGGGCAGTGCGCCCTCGAGAAGCAGAAGATCCTGCTCACCAGCGTGCCCCCGGACTACATCCGGATCTCCTCGGGACTGGGGCACTCCGTTCCCGTGAACATCATCGTGCTGCCCATCCTGTTCGAGGGCCAGGTCAAGGCGGTGCTGGAGCTGGCCTCGTTCGATCAGATCAACGCGGCCGGCCATGCCCTGCTCGATCAGCTGACCGAGAGCATCGGGATCGTGATCAACACGATCGAGGCGAACATGCGGACGGAGGATCTCCTGACCCAGTCCCAGTCGCTGGCCGGGGAGCTGCAGAGCCGGCAGGAGGAGCTTCAGAACACCAACCAGGAGCTCCAGGAGAAGGCCCGCCTCCTCGCCCACCAGAACGTCGAGGTGGAGCGCAAGAACCAGGAGGTCGAGCAGGCCCGCAAGGCGCTCGAAGAGAAGGCCGAGCAGCTCGCCCTCACCTCGAAGTACAAGTCCGAGTTCCTCGCCAACATGTCGCACGAGCTTCGCACGCCTCTCAACAGCCTCCTCATCCTGTCCGACCAGCTCTCCAAGAATCCCGACGGGAATCTCACGGGCAAGCAGACGGAGTTCGCCAAGACCATCCACTCTTCGGGGACCGACCTTCTTCTCCTCATCAATGACATCCTCGACCTCTCCAAGATCGAGTCGGGGACGGTGGCCGTCGACATCCTGGAGCTTCGGCTCGCCGACCTGCACAACTACGTGGAGCGCACCTTCCGTCATGTCGCGGAGTCGAAGGGGCTCGAGTTCACGGTCAATCTGGATCCCGCGTTGCCCAAGGCCATGCTGACCGACGCGAAGCGGTTGCAGCAGGTGATCAAGAACCTCCTGTCGAACGCGTTCAAGTTCACCCGTCAGGGAGGGGTATCGCTGACCATCAGACCGGCCGAGGGTGACGCGCGCGGGCTCAGCGAGAGTCTCCGGAGCGCCGATTCCGTGCTCGCCTTCGCGGTGGAGGATACCGGCATCGGCATTCCCACCGACAAGCAGCTGATCATCTTCGAGGCCTTCCAGCAGGCGGACGGCAGCACCAGTCGCAAATACGGGGGGACCGGTCTCGGCCTCGCCATCAGCCGTGAGATCGCGCGGCTGCTCGGCGGGGAAATCCATCTCGTGAGCGCTCCGGGGCGCGGCAGCACGTTCACCCTGTACCTGCCCCAGACGCATTCGCCGCAAAGCTCGACCCGGCACGCCCCGGTGCTCGTCGAGACGATGAACTGGCCCGCGGTGGCTCCCATGCGCGATGACGAGCCGCCGCCGCGGATGATGCCGAACGAGGCGGGGGACGATCGAGACGCGATCCAGCCCGGAGACCGGACGCTCCTCATCGTGGAAAACGATGTCGCCTTCGTCCGGCTCCTCGTGGACGTGGCGCACGAAGCGAACTTCAAGACGCTCGTCACGGCCTTTGGCACGACCGCCCTCGCCCTCGCCCGCCAGTATCAGCCGTCGGCGGTCAGTCTCGACATCTCGCTTCCCGACATCGATGGCTGGCGCGTGCTGGAGCGTCTCAAGAACGATCTGGAAACGCGACACATCCCCGTCAAGGTGATCACCACGGGCGAGGACCTCACGCGCGGGAGCGCGCTGGGGGCCCTGTCGGTCCTCGCCAAGCCCGTCAAGACGCGCGAGGAGCTGGTGGAGGCCATCGAGGGGCTCCGGCGCTACGTCGATCGGGCGAAGAAGTATCTCATCCTCGTCCATCCCGAGGATGCGGCGCGGGACACGCTCATCGAGCTGCTCGCCTCGGACGACAGCAATATCGTCGCCGTTCCGACCATCTCCGCCGCCGCCGACTGGCTCTGCACGGACCGAGCCGACTGCCTCGTCCTGGGCACCAAGCCGGAAGAGAGCGAGCTGGAGGCCCTGAGCGACGTGGCGGGGGGAAGCGCCCGGGACATCCCTCTCATCGTGTATGGCCCGGGGGAGCTGGGTGAGATGGTCGAAGGCATGATCAAATCGAGCGGGAGCGAGCTCAGCGTGATCTCGGTGACGTCGCCCGAGCGCCTCCTGGACGAGTGCGCCCTCCGACTTCATCGCCCCGTGGGCAGGATGTCGGAGCGTCAGCGCCAGATCCTCGAAGAGATGCACTACGGGAGCCGAGGCCTCGCGGGCCGGCGGGTGCTCATCGTCGATGACGACATCCGGAACATCTTCGCCCTCACGAGCATCCTGGAGCGGCACGACATGAGCATCGTGTCGGCGGAGACGGGTCGTGCGGCCGTGGACATTCTCAATGCCGCCCACGACATCGAAGTCGTGCTCATGGACATCATGATGCCCGAGATGGATGGGTTCGAGACGACGCGGACCATCCGGGCGGACGGACGCTTCAAGAGCCTGCCCATCATCGCGGTGACCGCGAAAGCCATGAAGGGCGACCGCGAGCGGTGCATCGAGGCCGGGGCCTCGGACTATCTGGCCAAGCCGGTCGATCCCGAGGAGCTGGTCGCGAAACTCCGCGCCTGGCTGCTCCGGTAGCCCGTGAGCATGACCTCCCCGCCGGGGGGCCGCGTGGGTCGGGTCAACATCCTGGTCGTGGACGACCGGCCGGCCAAGCTCATCGCCATGGAGGCCTTGCTCGCGGACCTCGGGGAGAATGTGGTGTGTGTCGGCTCAGGAGCGGACGCGCTCCGTCAGCTCCTGGACCGGGAGTTCGCGGTCATTTTGCTCGACGTCAACATGCCGGACATGGATGGCTTCGAGGCGGCCGCCCTCATCCGTCAGCGCCCGCGCCTGCAGCACATTCCCATCATCTTCATGACGGCGGGAAGTGACGACACGCACGCCCTCCAGGGCTACTCCCTGGGTGCCGTCGACTACATCCTCACGCCTGTGGTGCCCGAAGTGCTGAGAACGAAGGTCAAGGTGTTCGTCGAGCTGTTCAAGATGACCGAGCAGCTGAAGCGGCAGGCCGAGGAGCGGGTCGCTCTCGCCGAGGAGCAGGCGCGGCGGGCGGCCGCGGAGGCGGCGAACCTCAGGGCCGTGTTCCTCGGCGATGCCGGCAAGAGCATGGTCCGGTCGCTCGACCTCGAGACGACGGCCAATACCATCCTCGACCTGATGGTGCCCGATTTCGGTGACTTCGCGGTGCTGCGGCTGTCCGCGGCCGGGGGCGACACCGTGCATATGCGGAGCCGGGAGACTCCCGACGCGTCCGCCGACATGGAAGCATCTGTGGCCCCGAGCATGGAGCGGGCCATCAGGTCGCTGGGAAGTCAGCTCGTCATCGAGAGTCGGGGAGGGGAGGGGGTGGTGCGCGGTGTCGCGTGCCCCCTGCACGCGCGCGGAACGACTCTGGGCGTGCTGGCGGTGGGCGGGGCGCGCGCGACGTATGACCCTGTCCGCATCATGATGGTCGAGGATCTGTGCACGAGAGCGGCCATCGCCATCGACAATTGCCTGCTCTATCGCGAGATCGAGCAGCGCGATCTCCGGAAGGAGCAGTTCGTGGCCATGCTCGCCCACGAGCTGCGGAACCCGCTGGGGGCCATCACCTCCGCCCTCGGCGTCCTGGAGAGGGTGGGAGGGGATCCCGCCGATCGCGCGCGCAGCGTCATCCGGCGGCAGCTGCAGAACCTGACGCATCTGGTCGACGACCTCCTCGACGTCAGCCGGATCACCACGGGGAAGATCAGCCTCAGCCGCTCGACCCTCAACCTGGTGGAGAGCGTGGAGCGTTGCTTGAAAACGCTCGAGGCGGGAGAGAGGATGGTCGGCCACGTGATCAGCGTGCAGAGCGAGGATGCGTGGATCGAGGCGGATTCGGTGCGGATAGACCAGATCCTGATCAACCTGATCGGGAACGCGCTCAAGTACACCCCGGCCGGAGGGAGCATCGACATCCGAGTACGCTTGGAGGGCGACGACAGCGTCGTGGAGATCGCGGACACCGGGGTGGGCATGTCGCGGGAGGCCCTCGCGCATGCCTTCGACCTCTTCTTTCAAGCGGACCGCGCGCCCGAGCGCACGCAAGGCGGGCTGGGGATCGGCCTGTCCCTGTCCCGGCAGCTCGTGGAGCTCCACGGCGGAAGCGTGGAGGCGGCGAGCGACGGCGAGGGATGCGGCAGCCGGTTCACCATCCGGTTCCCCCGGAGCGCCCCGCCCGCTCCCCATGAAGGGGGAGCCACCGTCTCCGGGCACGAGATCGATCGGAGCCGCATCCTCCTCGTCGAGGACAATGAGGACGCCCGCGAGATGCTGCAGATGCTCCTCACCCTGGCCGGCCACGAGGTCTACGGCGCCTGCGACGGTCCCAGCGGCATCGAGATGGCGCGCACGGTTGGCCCCGATATCGCCGTGATCGATCTCGGCTTGCCGGGAGTGGATGGCTACGAGGTGGCTCGCCAGCTCCGCGCCGGCCAACGCAAGGACCTGGGGCTGATCGCGTTGAGCGGATACGGTCAAGCCGAGGATCGCCGGAAGGCGCTCGAGGCCGGATTCGACACGCATATCGTCAAGCCGGTCGATCCAAGCCTTCTCTCGACGGTGATCGCCTCGCTGCAGCGACGGCGACCTTCGCCGAGCGACCGCACGCCTTCTTGATCGAGGCCCCCCGCGCCTCGCTTTCCGCCTGAACCCGTTGCCTCTTCCTTCGGCATTGCCCTCGCCTCGCCGCGGTGAGCGAGGGTCCCTTTTACGCTTGTGAAATGTGTGCCATAATGACGTGAGCCGACCGGGAAAAGGACACGTCTCCATGGGAATTTCTCTCCCTCTCCTGGACTCACCCAGGCCCGCAGCCGCGCCCAAGCCGGCGTGGCTCAAGGTGCGCGCGCCCGGAGGCCCGAACTACATCCGATTGAAGGGGCTGATGCGGCAGTGGAACCTTCACTCCGTGTGCGAGGAAGCGCATTGCCCGAACATCGGCGAGTGCTGGGAGGACTCGACGGCGACCTTCATGATCCTGGGCGATATCTGCACGCGGAACTGCGGGTATTGCGCGGTGGCGCATGGCAAGCCCGTCTGGGAGGACCGTGAGGAGCCCGAGCGCGTGGGGCACGCCGTGCGCGAGCTCGGCCTGGAGCACGTGGTGATCACCTCGGTGAACCGTGATGACCTCGCCGACGGTGGCGCGGGGGTCTTCGCGGCCACCGTCCGCGCCATTCGTCGCGAGGCGCCGGCCTGCCGCGTGGAGCTCCTGATTCCCGATTTCCAGGGTCAGGCCCAGGCGCTCCAGACCGTCATCGACGCCGGACCCGATATCCTCAACCACAACACGGAGACGGTGCCCCGCCTGTACAAGCTGGCCCGCCACGGCGGCCGCTACGAGCGCACCCTCGAGCTCTTCCGCCGCGCCCGCCGGGCCGCGCCGAGCCTCCTGACGAAGTCGGGCATCATCCTGGGCCTGGGCGAGGAGCAGGAGGAGCTGCTCGAGACGATGCGTGATCTCCACGCTGCCCACGTCAATATCCTCACCCTGGGGCAGTATCTGCGGCCCTCGGCCCAGCACCTGCCCGTGGCCCGGTACTACACCCCCGACGAATTCGCCGAGCTGGGCGAGGCAGGACGCGCCCTGGGCTTCGCCCACGTCGAGTCCGGTCCGCTCGTGCGCTCGTCCTATCACGCCAAGCGCCACGTCCCCGTGAACCATACGATCAATGCGGTGGGGGGGACTGGGGGAGGAGCGGCGCCGCTCCCCCCCAGAACTTAATGGAATATCTTCCGATTCTGATGGTGTTCGCCGTCTCGGCGGTGGTGGCGGGAACGCTCCTCGGCATCCCCGGGCTGATCGCCCCCAAGCGCTACTCGCCGATCAAGATGGAGCCGTTCGAGTGTGGCAAGGACCCCATCGCGCTGCCGGAGGGCCGCTTCGCGATCAAGTTCTCGACCATCGCGATCTTCTTCATCATCTTCGACATCGAGCTGCTCTTCATCTGGCCCTGGGCCACGGTGTTCCGCGGTCTGGGGTGGTTCGGCTTCTCCGTCATGCTCGTCTTCCTCGGCATTCTCATGCTGGGCTTTCTCTACATCTGGCAGAAGCGAGGTCTCGAATGGGAGTAGGCTCCTTCTTCACCTCCAAGCTCGACGAGGCGATCGGCTGGGCCCGGAAGTACTCCATCTTCCAGTACCCGTTCGTGACGGCGTGCTGCGGCATGGAGTACATGGCCACGGCGTGCTCGCACTATGATGTCGACCGCTTCGGGGCGGGGCTGCCCCGCTTCTCCCCTCGCCAGGCCGACGTCCTCTTCGTGGTCGGCACCATCAGTCACAAGATGGCCCCCGTGCTCAAGCGCGTCTACGATCAGATGTGCGAGCCCAAGTGGGTGGTGGCCTTCGGCGTCTGCACGTGCACGGGCGGTTTCTACGACAACTACGCGACGGTCCAGGGGATCGATACCATCATCCCCGTCGACGTCTATATTCCCGGTTGCCCGCCCCGTCCCGAAAGCGTCATCGATGGTCTGATGAAGCTGCAGGACAAGATCGCGGCCGGCGCCCAGCGCTACTAGGCGCTCCCATGGACGGATCCGCCATCCTCGCGCGCCTGCGCGCCCGCCTGGGCCCCCGCGCTCTCGACACGCACGAGCGCCTGGGGGACCATACCGTCCTCGTCGCGCGTGACGGGATCCTCGATGCCCTCGCCTTCTGCCGTGATGACGCCGAGCTCAGGTTCGACATGCTGATGGACCTGACCGCGGTCGACTACCAGAAATTCCCGGGGCGAGAGGACGGGCCCCGCTTCGACGTCGTCTATCACCTGTACTCGATTCCTCGCAACCACCGTGTCCGGCTCAAGGTCCAGGTCGAGGAGGACGACGCGCTCGTGCCCACGGCCACCTCACTCTGGCCCATCGCCAACTGGCTCGAGCGCGAGGTGTGGGACATGTTCGGCATCCGCTTCGAGGGCCATCCAGATCTCCGCCGCCTGCTCCTCTACGAGGAGTTCGTGGGGCATCCGCTGCGCAAGGACTACCCCATGACGCGTCGGCAGCCGCTCATCGGCCCGAAAGTGTAGTTCGAGCTGAGACATGGCCCGCTTTTCGAGCCGAACTTGTGAGGCGAGAGCTGAGTTGAGAGCGCAGGCGTGGCGGTTCGAGGTGAGCGGCATAGCCGCGAGACGAGAGCTGGGTGAATTCATGGCGAGGCGAGTGCTGAGAAAATGCATGTCCGAGAGAAAGCTGGAGCGAGCCTGAAATCATGAGCGAGAAGAGCGCGCGCGAGCTGTTCCTCGGCGAGGGCGGGATCCCCGGCACGGGCGAGGGCAGCCAGCATCTCTACGTCAATCTGGGCCCCGCGCACCCCGCCATGCACGGGATCATCCGCATCTTCGCGGAGCTCGACGGCGAGGTGGTGGTCAAGGGCGAGGTCGAGATCGGATACCTCCACCGCGCCTTCGAGAAGGAGTGCGAAATCGGCCCGTACAACAACGCCATCCCCTTCACGGACCGGCTCAACTACGTTTCGCCCCTCATCAACAACTTCGCCTACGCCTCGGCCATCGAGAAGCTCCTCGGCATCGACGTCCCCGAGCGGTGCAAGTACATTCGCGTGATCATGAGCGAGATCTCGCGGATCTGCGATCACCTGACCTGCGTGGGGGCTTCCGCCATGGAGCTGGGCGCCTTCACCGTCTTCCTCTACATGATCAAGGCCCGCGAGTTCCTCTGGGAGCTCGTGGAAGACGTGACGGGCGCGCGGCTGACCATCTCCTACGGCCGGGTGGGTGGGGTCAAGGCCGACCTGCCCGAGGGCTTCGGCATCAAGGTGCGCAAGGCCTTCGCCGAGGTGCGGCAAGTGCTGACGGAAGTCCACACCCTCATCACCGGCAACCGCATCTTCATGGACCGGATGGTCGGCGTGGGCGCCCTCTCGGCCGAGGAGACCATCGCCTGGGGCATCACGGGGCCGTTGCTGCGGGCGGCGGGAGTAGCCTTCGACCTGCGACGGGTGCAGCCGTACTGGGCCTATGACCGGGTCGAGTTCGAGGTGCCCCTGGGCAAGAACGGCGACAATTTCGATCGCTATCTGGTGCGCATGGCCGAGATGGAGCAGTCCATGCGCATGGTCGAGCAGGGGCTCGAGGGCATGCCGGGCGGAGCCATCAACGTGGACTTCGAGGGCCGCGAGATTCCCCCTGACGTGTACGTAGACCGGGGCAAGCAGGGCCACACCGAGGGGCTCCTGCTCATGCCCATCACGCTGTCACCCAATCTCCGTGGCCAGGAGCGTCCCGCATACACCCAGGTCAATGTTTCCGACAAGCGGGTGGTGCTGCCTCCGAAGGAGACCACTTACGGCTCCATCGAGGGGCTGATGAACCACTTCATGCTGGTGATGGACGGCAACGGCATCCGGCCTCCCGCGGGCGAGGCCTACTTCGCCGCCGAGGGCGCCAATGGCGAGCTCGGCTTCTACGTGGTCTCCGACGGCACCGATCGGCCCTATCGCGTCCGCTGCCGCCCGCCTTGTCTGCCCCCCGTGGCCGCCCTGCCGCGGATGATTGAGGGGCAGATGGTCGCCGACATCATTCCCACCTTCGGGTCGGTGAATATGATCGGAGGCGAGCTTGACCGGTAACGCCCGGAGCCCCGAGTTCACCGCCGAGCAGCTGGCCGAGGTGCGCCGGTTGCAGGGCCTGTATCCCGACAAGCGCGGCGCGCTGCTGCCTGCGCTCACGCTTGCCCAGGAGACGTTCGGCTGGATTTCCCTCGAAGTGGAAGAATACGTCGCGGGACTCTTCGAGCTCTCGCCCGCCCACGTGCACGAAGTGGTCACGTTCTACACGCTGTATTTCCAGCAGCCCAAGGGTCGTCATGTCGTGGCCGTCTGCCACAATCTCTCCTGCCATCTCCTGGGAGCCAAGGGCATCATCGAGCACCTGACCCAGAGGCTCGGCGTCGAAGTCGGGGAGACCACGCCGGACGGCCGGGTGACGCTGCTCAGCGTCGAGTGCCTCTGTGCCTGCGAGCTGGCGCCCATGATGCAGGTGGACGATCGCTACGAGGGCCTCCTCACCCCCGAGAAGGTCGACGGGATCCTGGAAGGCCTTCGCTGATGGCCGAGCGGATCCTCACGCGCAACTTCGACGTCAAGAACGCGCATACCCTCCGTGTCTATCGAGGGGGCGGCGGCTATCAGGGATGGGAGAAGGCCAAGGGCATGGAGCCGGGGGTCATCGCGGAGGAGGTCAAGAACTCCAACCTCCGCGGGCTGGGCGGGGCGGGCTTTCCCACTGGCGTGAAGTGGGGCTTCATCCCCAAGGGCTCGACGGCGCCGCGCTATCTCGTGGTCAACGCGGACGAGGGCGAGCCCGGCACCTTCAAGGACCGCTATCTCATGGAGCGGGATCCGCACGCTCTGATCGAGGGCATGCTCATCGCCGCGCGCGCCATCGGCTCGCACCTGGGCTTCATCTATATCCGGGGGGAGTACGTCCAGCCCTGGCGCATCCTGAGCGATGCCGTCGCGGAGGCCTACGACGCGGGCCTGCTCGGCAAGAACATCCAGGGCACGGGCTTCGACTTCGAGATCGTGGTGCATCGGGGGGCGGGCGCCTATATCTGCGGCGAGGAGACCGGCCTCATCTCCTCCCTCGAGGGCAAGAAGGGCTGGCCCAAGGTCAAGCCACCCTTCCCGGCCGTGAAAGGCGCCTTCGGCCAGCCGACCATCGTGAACAATGTCGAGACGCTCGCGTGCTTGCCCCACATCATCAACCGGGGCGGGGAGTGGTTCGCCGGGCTCGGGACCAAGACCCAGGGCGGCACGCGACTGTATTCGGTCTCCGGGCACGTGGTCAGGCCCGGTCTCGTCGAAGCGCCGGTGTCGGTGACCCTCCGCCAGATCATCTACGACCACTGTGGCGGCATCCCCGGCGGGCGCGCCCTCAAGGCCGTGGTGCCGGGCGGCTCCTCCGCGGCCATCCTGACCCCCGATGAGATCGACATCCCCATGGACGTGGACGGTCCCAAGAGCAAGGGCTCCATGATCGGCTCCGCCGGCATCATCGTGATGGACGAGACCGTGTCCATTCCGGAGGCCCTCATGGTGGTGGCCCGCTTCTATGCCCACGAATCGTGCGGCCAGTGCACGCCGTGTCGGGAGTCCACGGGGTGGATCTACAAGATCAGCCACCGCATCGTGGAGGGCAAGGGACGGAAAGAGGACCTGGATACCATCCTGGACGTCGCGAAGCGCGGGGCGGGCACGACCATCTGCGCTTTCTACGACGGCGCGGTGGGGCCGTACATCAGCTACATCGAGAAGTTTCGCTCCGAGTTCGAGGATCTGATCAGGAGCTCGGCCCATGCCTAGCAGGCGGCTGAAAAAGGCCCATCTGCTTCGTTGGCGCCCTCGGTCGCACGCTCAACGTACAGAGAGTACGCCTCGCGCGCGGATCAACTCGGTCCTCGTCTCGCAACGCCTAAGAGCCGCCGTTCAACTCGAACAGCGGGGCGCCGCCTCGCATCTGGACCTTTTTGAGCCGCCTGCCGACGCACGCTGCACTCCCTTCTTCAGTCAGGCTGCGAGGCTCACCGCCCATGCCTAAGCTCACCATCAATGGCAAGGAGGTCGAGGTTCCCGAGGGGACAAACCTGATCGAGGCGGCCAAGGCCGTGGGGGCGGAGGTGCCGCACTACTGCTATCACCCCGCGCTGTCCATCGCGGGGCAGTGCCGGCTCTGCATGGTGGACATCGACAAGGTGCCCCGCCCGCAGATCGCCTGCAACACGCAGGCGACCGAGGGCATGGTCGTGCACACGGAGACGGAGCGGGTGCTGGCGACCCGCCGCTCCATGATGGAGTTCCACCTGATCAACCACCCGCTCGACTGCCCGGTGTGCGACCAGGCGGGGGAGTGCTACCTGCAGATCTATTACATGAAGCACGGGCTCTACGACCCGCGCATGATCGACGAGAAGGTGCACAAGCCCAAGGCGGTGCCCATCGGCCCCCACGTCATGCTCGACGCCGAGCGCTGCATCCTCTGCTCGCGCTGCGTGCGCTTCTGCGACGAGATCACCCATACGGGCGAGCTCGGCATCTTCCAGCGCGGCGATCAATCGGAGATCGGCCTTTTTCCCGGCAAAGCGCTCGAGAACAAGTACTCCGGCAATGTCATCGACATCTGCCCGGTCGGCGCGCTCACGGATCGCGACTTCCGGTTCCAGGTGCGGGTCTGGTATCTCGACACGGCCAAGAGCATCTGTAACGGCTGCGCCCGAGGCTGCAATATCGAGGTGCACACGAACCGGAACCGCCCCCATCACAACCAGGGCCGGAGGGTGGCGAGGCTCAAGCCGCGCTTCAATGCCGAGGTCAACCAGTGGTGGGTCTGCGACGAGGGACGCTACGGCTTCAAGTGGATGGACGACAAGAGCCGGCTCACCCATCCCTTGCACCGGGCGGGCGGGCAGGGCACCGAAGTCTCCTGGGACGGCGCCCTTCCGGAGCTGGTGACCCGACTCCAGGGATGCCCGCCCGACGAGATCGGCTTTCTCGCCTCCCCGCGCATGTCCAATGAGGACCTGTGGACGCTCAAGCGGCTCGCCGAGCATCTGGGTGTCAGGAACCTGGACTTCCGGGTGCCGCCGCGCGCGCCCGGTGACGAGGACGACTTCCTCATCCGCGCCGACAAGAACCCGAATAGCCGTGGGGCCGAGCTCGCCGGTGTCGGCCCGGGGCCGGGTGGGCGCGATGCCGCAGGAATGCTGCGGGCGGCGCGCGAGAAGCGCCTCAAGCTCCTCTGGATCTTCCACCACGATCTCGCGGCCACGAGCTGGCCAGAGGCCGAGGTGCTGGGGGCCATCGAGAATGTCGAGACGGTGATCTTCCAGGGCACCAACGCCAACGACATCTCCGCGCGGGCGCACCTCGTGCTGCCGAGCGCGGCCTGTGTCGAGACCGAGGGCACCTTCACGAATTTCCAGGGTCGCGTGCAGCGCTTCCGGACGGCCATTCCCCCTCTCGGGGAGTCGTGGCCCGACTGGATGATCCTCTCCTTCATCGGGAAAGCCCTGGGCGCCTCCGACCCCGTCTTCACCGCCGAGCGCGCCGAGCAGGTCTTCAACGCGCTGGCCGCGGCGGTGCCGGCCTTCGGGGGGATGACGTACCGCGCCCTCGGCGATGCGGGACGGATGGTCACGGCATGAGCGGGCCCGCTCTCGATCTCCTGCTCCAGGCCATGCCCGTCGCCTTCATCATGTTCGTGGTGCTCAACTTCGGTGGGCTGCTCACCTGGGTCGAGCGGAAGCAGTCGGCCATCATGCAAGACCGGATCGGGGCCAATCGCGCCAGCATCTTCGGGATCCGCATCCTGGGGCTCCTGCACCCGCTTGCCGACGCGGTGAAGATGCTGACGAAGGAAGACTTCATGCCCGCCCACGCCGACCGGATGCTCTTCAAGCTGGCGCCCTTCGTGTCGGTGTTCTTCGCCCTCGGCGCCTTCGCCTCCATCCCCTTCGGCGACACCCTCAGGATCTTCGGGCGCGAGATCCAGCTCCAGGCCGTCACCCTCAACGTGGGCATCCTCTACGTCCTCGCCATGCTCTCGCTCGGTGTCTACGGGCTCATGATGGCGGGCTGGGCCTCCGCCAACAACTACGCGCTCCTGGGCGGCCAGCGCGCGGCCGCCCTCATGATCTCGGCCGAGGTCGCCATCGGGGCCTCCATCATGGGCGTGGTCATGGTCTACGGCTCGCTCAACATGCAGGACATCGCCCGCGCCCAGGGGCTGCCGCTTCTCCCGCAGTACTTCGGGCCGTGGATCCCCGCCTGGGGCATCCTGACCCAGCCCCTCGCTTTCCTCCTCTTCCTGACCGCGGGCATCGCGGCCACCAAGCGCATTCCCTTCGACATGCCCGAGGGCGAGTCGGAGATCATCGGCTACTTCATCGAGTACAGCGGCATGAAGTTCGGGATGTTCGCCATGGCCGACTTCCTCGAGACCGTGGTGATCGCGGGCATGACCACGGCCCTCTTCCTGGGCGGCTGGCAGGTGCCATATCTGCAGGCCTCGGGCTTCGTCTTCCCGTGGGGGCTGGAGGTGTCCCTGCCGCATCTGCTGGTGACGGCGCTCCAGGTCGGAGCCTTCCTGACCAAGGTCGTCGCCATGATCTGGTTCCTCATGCTGATTCGCTGGACGCTGCCCCGCTTCCGCTATGACCAGGCCATGCGTCTGGGCTGGCTGGGCCTCTTCCCCCTGTCCATCCTGAACATCGTGGTGACGGGGTTCGTGATTCTCCTTCTCGGAAGGGCCTGAGCATGGCCGCTTCGTACAAGAGCGCGAATACGCCGGCGGATCCAAAGCACTCGAGCCGGCTGGGCCTTCGCCAGCACTTCTACCTGGCCGAGGTGCTCGGCGGGCTCAAGCTGACGGGGATCCGCTTCTTTGCCAATATGTGGCGGCACACCCTGCACACCGTCTTTCGCGTCAAGAGCGCGAGGGGGGCGGTGACCATCCAGTATCCCGACGAGCGGCGCCCCTATGCCACGCGGCTTCGCAGCCTGCACCGGCTCGTGCGACGGGAGGACGGCTCGCCCCGCTGCGTCGCCTGCATGATGTGCGAGACCGTCTGTCCCGCCCACTGCATCTACATCGTGGCCACCGAGCACCCGAATCCCGAGATCGAGAAGGTGCCGGAGCGCTTCGACATCGACCTCGGCAAGTGCGTGTTCTGCGGCTACTGTGTCGAGGCCTGTCCCGAAGACGCCATCCGGATGGACACGGGCATCCTGGAATTCTCCTCCTACAGCCGCGGCGGCATGATCTACACGAAGGAGACGCTCCTCGCCCTCGAGCCCGCGGGGCCCCACGGGGTACCCACCTCGCCCGTGCCCATTCCGGCCGACCGGAAGGGTCCATGACTCCGGCCGTCGTCACCTTCTGGATCCTCGCCGTCCTGGCCGTGGGCTCGGCCGTCGGTCTCGTCATCAGGCGGAACCCCATCCATGGCGCCCTCTTCCTCGTCGTGCACCTGGCCACCCTGGGCGCGTTCTTCCTCCAGATGCGCGCGGAGTTCCTCGCGGCCGCGCAGGTCATCGTCTATGCCGGCGCCATCGCCGTTCTTTTCGTCTTCGCCATCATGGTGCTCATCCCCGGCAAGGAGGAGACGGGCCCGGATCCGCTCCGCGCCCAGCGCTGGCTGGCCGTGCCCGTGGGCGGGCTGCTCCTGGTCGTCCTCTTGGTCATGCTGCGCTCGGGCCTCTTCCGCGGGGCCCCCGCCCCCGGCACGGTGCCGGGCGGGGTCGCCGCGATAGGCCGTGAGCTCTTCACCGACTACCTGTATCCTTTCGAAGTCACTTCGGTCCTGCTCCTGGCCGCCCTGGTTGGTGTCATCGCCCTGACCAAGCGGAGGACGGCGTGACGCCGGACCGATTGACTTCGCCAGATCGTCTCAGCCCTCGCCTCGCGGCAGGGCCGCTCAGCTCGAACGACTTACTCAGCCCTCGCCTCGCGGCAGGGCCGCTCCGCTCGAACGACCACGTTCTCGGTCGCCGCCGACCCTCAACGTACATACAGGTACGCCTCGGGCCGGCGGCTCCCTCGGGCGTGGCGGTTCGAGCTGAGGGGCGAAGCCCCGAGGCGAGGGCTGAGTTGATGTGGCTCGTCACTCGACCCGGCGATGTTCGCCTAGAGGTTTTGTAGCATGGTGCCGACCTCCTGGTACGTGGGACTCTCGGCGGTGCTGTTCGTCATCGGGGTGTTGGGGGTTCTGGTGCGGCGCAACCCGCTCGTCATCTTCATGTCCATCGAGATCATGCTCAACGCGGCCAATCTGGCCTTCGTGGCTTTCGGCCAGCAGCATGGTTCTGTCGACGGGCAGGCCCTGGTCTTCTTCGTCCTGTGCGTCGCGGCCGCGGAAGTCGCCGTGGGGCTCGCGATCATCGTGGCCATTTTCCGGCTCCGCCGCCGCCTTTCGGTGGACGAGCTGTCGCTGATGCGGGGGTAAGGCATGGCTCAGATGAAAACGATGGCGCCCAGTGCCCGGCTCGACAGCGAGCTGGCCAAGCGCCTGCTCGCCCAGATGCAGCTCATTCGCCGCTTCGAGGAGAAGGCGGCGGAGATGTATGCCATGGGCAAGATCGGCGGCTTTCTCCATCTCTACATCGGCCAGGAGGCGGTGGCCGTGGGCGCCACCGCGGCCTGCCGTCCGGACGACTATGCCGTGGCATCCTACCGGGAGCACGGCCATTGCCTCGCCAAGGGCTCAGACCCCAAGCGCATCATGGCCGAGCTCTTCGGACGCTTGGACGGCCTCAGCAAGGGCAAGGGCGGCTCCATGCACCTCTTCGACAAGAGCGTCAACTTCCTGGGCGGGCACGGCATCGTGGGCGCTCACCTGCCCCTGGCCGCGGGGGCGGGCTTCGCCATCAAGTACCAGGGGGGCGACCAGGTCGTGGTCTGCTATTTCGGCGATGGTGCCGTGCCCGAGGGTGAGTTCCACGAGTCGCTCAACCTTGCCGCGCTGTGGAAGCTGCCCGTCATCTATCTCTGCGAGAACAATCGTTACGCCATGGGCACGGCCATTCACCGTGCCCTGGCCCAGACGGAGATCTGGCGCTTCGCCGAGACGTACGGCATCAAGGGCGAGGCCGTG
Source organism: Candidatus Methylomirabilota bacterium (assembly GCA_036002485.1). NCBI lineage: Bacteria > Methylomirabilota (SeqCode) > Candidatus Methylomirabilota bacterium. The sequence goes on from DASYTI010000026.1 coordinate 19,917, forward strand.
GACGGCATGGATGTCCTGGCCATCCGCGACTGCGTGGGGCGCGCCGTCGAGCGCGCGCGACGGGACAAGGTGCCCGCGCTCATCGAGGCGCGCACCTACCGCTTCCGCGGTCACTCGATGCGCGATCCCGCGGGCGCCATCTATCGCACCAAGGAAGAGGTGGAGCGGGAGAAGCAGCGCGACCCGATCGTCCTCTTCTCCGAGCGCTGCCTCAAGGACGGCGCCCTCACCGAGGCCGACCTCAAGCTCATCGAGAAGGCGGTGGCCGATCAGGTGGACGAGGCGGTGGCCTTCGCGGAGGCCTCGCCCGAGCCGCCGCCGGAAGAGCTGTTCACCGACGTGTACAAGGACTAGCGAGAATTATGCGCGACGCCATGCTCCCCCTCACTATCTCAGCCCTCGCCTCGGGCTTCGCCGCTCAGCTCGAAGTGCGGCCCTCTCCCCCACTGGGGAAGAGGATCAGAATGAAGAGAGCCGCGTGGCGAGAGTGTTCTCTTCCCTCTTCCCCATTGGGGAAGAGGGATAAGAAAGAAGCTGCGCTCCTCTCCCTGCTTTCGAATCCCTCTCCCCCGTCGCGGGGGAGAGGGCAGGGTGAGGGGGACTAAGGCCATGGCGGTCATGACGTATCGCGAGGCCCTGAACCTGGCGCTCCGGGAGGAGTTGCGGCGTGACCCGCGCGTCTTCGTGATGGGCGAGGAGGTCGGGCTCTACGACGGCGCCTACAAGGTGACCCAGGGGCTCCTCAAGGAGTTCGGCGAGAAGCGCATCGTGGACACGCCCATCTGCGAGTCGGGCTTTACCGGCGTGGGCGTGGGAGCGGCCATGCTCGGCCTCCGGCCCGTGGTGGAGATGATGACCTTCAACTTCTCCATCCTGGCCCTCGACCAGATCGTCAACTCCGCCGCCAAGATGTGCTACATGTCGGGCGGCCAGTACAATGTTCCGCTCGTGGTGCGCGGCCCCGGTGGGCCCGCCTCCCAGCTCGCGGCCCAGCACTCGCAGAGCATGGAAACGTACTTCTATCACGTGCCCGGGCTCAAGGTCGTGCGCCCGTCCACGCCCGCGGACGCCAAGGGTCTGCTCAAATCGGCGATCCGCGACGACAATCCCGTCATCTTCATAGAATCCGAGACGCTCTACGCCATCAAAGGCGAAGTGCCCGAGGACCCCGACTTCCTGGTCCCCCTGGGCCAGGCCGCCGTGCGCCGAGAAGGCACGGACGTCACCGTCATCGCGTACATGGGCATGCTCTACCGCGCCCTCGAGGTCGCCGAGGAGCTGGCCAAGGACGGCATCTCCGTCGAGATCGTGGACCCGCGCACGCTCCGTCCCATGGACACCGCCACCATCCTGGGCTCGGTGCGCAAGACTCACCGTTGCGTCGTCATCGAGGCGGGCGCGGGCTTCGCGGGCATGGGTTCCGAGATCGCCGCCACCATCCAGGAAGAAGCCTTCGACGACCTGGACGCGCCGGTCGCCCGCATCACCGGTGAGAACGCGCCCATGCCGTATGCCCGGAACCTCGAGCTGCTCAAAACTCCGTCCAAGGCCAAGATCCTGGCCGCCATCCGGAGGGTGTGCGCATGATCACCAAGGTCATCATGCCCAAGCTGTCCGACGCCATGGAGACCGGCAAGGTCATCAAGTGGATCAAGAAGGAGGGCGACTCGGTCAGGGGCGGCGATGTCATCGCCGAGGTCGAGACGGACAAGGCCAATGTCGAGATCGAGGCTTTCGGCTCGGGCGTCCTGCGCAAGATCATCGTGGGCGAGGGGGGACAGGTGCCGGTAGGGGACCTCATCGGCGTCATTGCCGAGCCTTCCGACGATATCTCGACTCTCGCCG
>DASYTI010000027.1 GCA_036002485.1 Candidatus Methylomirabilota bacterium
GGCGAGGTCGCCGCGCAAGCCCAGCCGGACGGGCAATTGACCATTGCCTTCGACGCCTCGATTGCCCCCACGTTTCTGGATCCGGCCGAGACCCCGGGCATCGGCACCCCGTTCGTGTTCCTGTATGCCATGCACGACGCGCTCATCAAGCCGCTGCCCGGCAATGACATGGCGCCATGCCTGGCCGAGTCCTGGAAAGAGAGCCCGGACGGCCTCGTGTACGAGTTCAAGCTGCGCGAGGGTCTGAAGTTCCACAACGGCGATCCCTTCACGGCGGAGGACGTGAAGTTCAGCTTCCTGCGCTATCGAGGCGCCTCGGCCAAGCTCCTGCACGACCGCGTGAAGGCCGTGGACATCATCGATCCGTATCGCATTCGCTTCGTCCTGCACACACCGTGGCCCGACTTCCTGGTGATCTATGCCACCCCGGCCACCGGCGCGGCGTGGATCGTGCCCAAGAAGTACCTCGAGAAGGTCGGCGAGGACGGATTCCGCCGTCAGCCGGTGGGGCTCGGGCCCTATCGCTTCTCACGCATGACTCCCGGCATAGAGCTGGTGCTGGAGGCCAACGAGCAATACTGGCGCAAGAAGCCTTCGATCAAGCGCGTCATCATCAAGGGCATCCCCGACCGCACGACACGCATGGCCATGCTCAAGACCGGAGAGGCGGACATTGGCTACCTGATGGTCGGCCTCGAAGCGGCCACCATCAAGGCGGACCCCAAGCTGCGCCTGGCCAAGGTGATTCCGCCGGCCACGTGGTGGATGGAATACCCCGAGCAGTGGAATCCCAAGTCGCCGTGGCACGACCGCCGCGTCCGGCTGGCCGCGACCCTGGCCGTCGACAAGAAGGGACTCAACGACGCGGAGCGGCTCGGGTTCTCGCGCCTGACGGGGTCGATGATCCCGGGTGTCATGGACTTCGCGCTCCGCATCGACCCGTACCCTTACGACCCGGCGCAGGCAAAGCGCCTCCTCGCGGAGGCCGGGTATCCCAATGGTTTCGACGCCGGCGATCTCACCCCGCTCCCTCCGTTCACCACCATGGGGGAGGCCGTGGGCAACTACCTCGCCACGGTGGGCATTCGCACGCGCGTGCGCAGCATGGAGCGGGCGACGTTCATGGAGGCGTGGCGCTCGAAGAAGCTCAGCGGCATCCTCGTAACGGTCTCGGCGCAGCCGGGCAACGCCTCCGTGCGCCTCGAAACCTTCGTCATCAGTAGCGCGCCGTACGCCTCCGGAGGGTATCCCGAGATCGACGACCTGTTCCAGCAACAGGCGCAAGAGCGCGACCGCAAGAAGCGTGAGACGCTGCTGCACCGGATCCAGCGCCTCATCCACGAGCGCGTCATGTACGGTCCGATCTTCGACCCCGCCACCCTGCACGGAGTCGGCCCGCGGGTCGAGGAGTCCGGGATCGGCTTGAACGCTCAGCTCTACTTCGCCGCGCCCTATGAGGACATGCGCCTGAAGAAACAGTGAGCCGCGCTTGCCATGAGTGAGCCTACCCCCCCGAGCCTCGACCACCCCGAGCTTCGCGCCGCGCTCGACCTCTTCGTCGCGTGGATCGAATACCGGCTCGCGTACTGGTCGCTCCCCAGCATCGCCGTGGCCCTCGTGCACGACCAGCAGCTCCTCTGGGCCCGCGCCTTCGGCCAGGCCGACGTCGAGCGCGGAATCCCGGCCACGCCGGCCACGGTCTATCGGGTGGGCTCGGTCACGAAGCTCTTCACGGCCACCGCGGTCATGCAGCTCCGGGACGCGGGCGCCCTCAGGCTCGACGATCCCGTGGCCCAGCACCTGCCGTGGTTCAAGATCGCGCGCGAGCGTGACCACGAGGGCGTCGAGCTGACCGTGCGTCAGCTCCTCAGCCACACCAGCGGCCTGCCCCGCGAGGCGGCTTTCCCGTACTGGGAGACGATGGACTTCCCGTCGATCGCCGAGGTGCGCGACGGCCTCACGCGGCAGTCGAGCGCGCTCGCGCCGGAATCGCAGTGGAAGTACTCGAACCTCGCCGTCGCGCTCGCGGGCGAGATCGTGGCCTCGGTCTCGGGCGTGCCGTATGCGCGCTACATCGAGCGCCGCATCCTCGAGCCGCTCGGGATGCGGAGCACGCTCGTCGACGGGATGTTGCCGGACGATCCAAGGCTCGCTCGAGGCTATAGCCGGCGCTTCCCGCGAGCGCCTCGCGAGCGCCGCGAGGTGGGCGACATCGGCGGCTTGATCGCGGCGGGCAATCTCGCCTCCACGGTGGAGGACCTCGCGCGCTTCGCCATGCTTCACTTCCGCACGACGGGTGGCGCCGAGGATTCGGTGCTGGCCGGCACCACCCTCAAGGAGATGCAGCGGATGCACTGGCTCGAGCCAGGCTGGCAGGCCGGCTGGGGTCTCGGCTTCCGCATCTACCGCGAGGAGGGCCGCACGTGCATCGGTCATGGCGGGCTCGTCCCGGGCCATGCGGCGGAGGTTCGGCTCCTTCCCTCCGAGAAGATCGCGATCATCGTGCTCTCGAACGCCGAGGACACCTGGCCGCTTCTCTATGCCCAGCGGGCCACAGCCTTGCTCGCGCCGGCGATTGCCGCAGCCAGCAGCGG
>DASYTI010000028.1 GCA_036002485.1 Candidatus Methylomirabilota bacterium
GCCGCCAAGGCCGGTCGCGCGGGGGCCGTGCTCCTGGTGGAGGGTCCACGCGCGGTCGCGAACCGGGACCTCATCGCAGAGCTCGGCTTGAGGAACCGGCTGCCCGTGATGGGCCATTTCAGACCTATCGTCCAGGCGGGAGGGCTGATGTCATACGGGGTCGACCTGAACGATCTGTTCCGCCGCGCCGCCGGCTACGTGGACAAGATCCTCAAGGGAGCGAAGCCCGCCGACCTGCCCGTCGAGCAGCCCACCAAGTTCGAGCTCGTCGTCAATCTGAAGACGGCAAAGGCTCTCCGCATCACGCTCCCGCCATCCGTGCTCTCGCGGGCGGACGAGATCATCGAGTGATGAGCTAACTGCTCCTTGGCCTCGAGGAGCTCAAGTAGTTCCCATGCCCTCGGGAGCAAGAATGTTCCGCTTCGAGCGCCGGCTTCGCCGGCGCCATTCTCAGATTGCTCGCCTCGGACGGCAGGGCCCCAGCCCCGCGACGTCCTCCGGCTCGCCCTGCGTCGGGGGGAGGCTTCGGAAGGGGGGCGGAGCCCCCCTCCGAGCTCGCTATCCCGGCAGCTTGTCGCCGTCCGCCGGCGCGACGACCTCGAAGGCGTTGACGACCCCCGAGAGCATCGCGAAATAGTTAGCGGCCGCCGTCAGCTCGACCATCCACTGGGCATCATGCCGGTTCTTGAGGGCGTCGAAGACGGCCTGGTCGGCGCGGTTCGTGCGCATGAGCTGTCGAACGTAGGTCACGATGTCCCGCTCCTCCGCGGGAAGCTTGCCCGGGTCGCCCTTGGCCCGGAGGAGGTCGATGACCTCCTCACCCAGGCCGTTGCGACGGGCCGCGCCGACCTGGGCCGCCCACACGTACGCCGCCTCGCGCTCGCGGACGGCGCTCAGGATGGCGATCGATCGGAGCTTGGCGTCGACCACGCTCTCGTCGCGAAAGAAGGTGACGAGGGGGAGGATCCGCTCCGCGAGCTTGGGGCTGTGAAGAAGCATGCTGAACGGCCCTCGCACGTTGCCGAATACTTTCATCACTCCGTCGACGACGGCGTGGTGCTCGGCGGGTACGTCGGACTTGCCGGTGATGGGAGCGACGCGGGGCATGATGAGCTCCTTTTTAGAGCGGGTAGGACGGCAGGGCCGGACGCTCAGCGGCCTCGGAATGTCGGCTTGCGCTTCTCTCGCCACGCGGCGTGGCCCTCGGCCTTGTCCTCCGTCAGCTCGAGGGTCGCGAAGCGATAGAGATCGACCAGCGAGGCGTCGGCGAGGTTGGGCACGTCCAGGCCGCGGAGCAACGACTCCTTGGCGAGGCGCGCGGCCAGCGGCGGCAAGGACGCGATGTGCCCCGCCACCTCGAGCGTCTTGTCCATCAGGCGGGGGTGCGGCACCAGCCACTGGGCCAGGCCGATGCGCTGCGCTTCCTCGGCTCCGAGGGGGAAGCCGAGAGTGAGGCGCATGGCGTGGCCCCGGCCCACCCAGCGGGCCAGGCGGGCCGCGCCGCCGTAGGCGGGCAGGATGCCGAGCGCCACCTGGGGCAGGCGCCATTCCGCCCGCTCGGAAGCGACGAGCAGATCGCAGCAGAAAGTGACGATGCAGCCGATGCCGACGGCATACCCGTTGACCGCGCCCACGAGCGGCTTGGGGAAGTTCCCGAGGATCTCGAAGGCGCGGTCCCGTCGCTTCGGAATGCCCTTGATGAACTCCGCGGCCGAGGCCATGGTGTGCGTCTTCGGGTCCTTGAGGTTCGCCCCGGCGGAGAAGGCGCCCCCGGCCTCGTCGCCGGTCAGGACGGCGCAGCGGATCTCGTCGTCATCCTCCATGGCCGCGAAGTGACGGGCGATGCCCTCGTTGAAGTCGGCGCCCCACGCGTTGCGCGCCCCGGGGCGGCTGAGCGTGACGATACCGATGGGACCGCGTTTCTCGTACGCGACGGGCATGGGGACGTCCTCACTCGGTGGGCACGGTGGCGCGGCTGGAGAAGTAGACGCGGGCGACTCGTGGCCCAACCGTCGTGGCCACGTGGTGGAGACCGAGGCCGTGCCGGGACGCGACCTCGGCCGGGGAAATCTCCAAGGCGCCCTGGCGGCCGATGATCACGACCTCGTCGCCTACACGTGCGTCGGGCACGGCGGTCAGATCGATCCGCGTGTGCTCGAGCGACGGCGAGCCGACCACGGGCACGGCCTGACCGCGCACGAGGACGTGGCCGGCGTGCAGCCAGCGTAGGCCGTCGGCCGAGCCCATGGGCACCACTCCGAGTCGCATCGGCGCCGCCACCGGGAAGGGAGCCAGCTCGGCAAAGCGCTCGCGGGGAGCGAGCTCCTTGAGGGCGATCACACGCGTGGTGAGGGCGCGGAACGTCGGGCGGAGCGGAACGGGCGGCGTCTCGCCGGGGAAGGTGATGCCGTAGAGCATCCGCCCGGGATCGACCGCGTTGAGATACGTGTGGGGGAAGCGCAGCACGAACGGAGTCGCGGCCAGGAGCCTGATGGGCACCGGAACGCCACGCGCCTCCAGCTCGTCGACGACACCGGTGAACCGGCCAAGCTGCCAGTCGGCGTAGGCAGGATCGCTGCCGACCTCGGCATGGGGATGGGCGCAGATGCCGCCCAGGCTCAGGTGACGCAGCTCCAGCATGGCCAGGATCGTCTTGACCGCCTGCTCGGCGGGAACCCCGAGGCGCTCGAGCCCCACGTCGACCTTGACGAACACCTCGCACGGACCGGCCGCGGCCTGCGAGTAGGCCCGGGCGCCCTCGAGATCGACGAGGGTCGGGATAAGGCCGTGAGCGAGAGCGTCGGGGGCGGCCTCGGGCAGCGAGTTCGGATAGACGAGAATGGGCGAGGTAATTCCGCGCTGGCGCAGCCGGATGCCCTCGGACAGATCGGCCACGGCCAGGTAGTCGGCGCCGTTGCGGACGAACACCCTCCCCATCTCGGCGGCCCCGAAGCCGTAACCGTCGGCCTTGACGACGGCAAACACTTTGCGCTCGGGGCCGACGAGCCGCCGCACCGCCATGATGTTGTCGGCGGCGGCGTCGAGGTCGATCTCGAGCGTGGTCGGGCGGAGCGGGATGGTGGTCATGACGGGTCTCCGCCGAGGAGCATACCGCACGGAGCGATGCCGACGACGCGTTTCACGAGGCGGACGACATCTCGCTGCCCGCGCGGTAGTGGGTCGCGTAGGCCCGCCGGCATTGCTCGCGCAGCGCGGTCTCGTCGGGCTCCCGCCCCGCGAAGCGCGCGGTGGAGATCTCGGAGAGATCGAGCGACGGCGCGCCGTCGAGGATCCACTCGGCCATCGCCTCGCCGAGGGAAGGGGAGACGCTGAGGCCACCCACGCAGCAGCCGCTCATCACCCAGGCGCCCGCCACCCCAGGCAGCGGCCCCGCGAGGTATCGGTCGTCCACCGTGAGGGTGGGCAGCCCGCCGCGGTGCTCGGCCACGCGGATCGCGGGGTCCTGGAAGATCGGGAACTGCTCGCTGACGCTGCGCGCGAGCCGCCACAGCACCTCGATGTCGAGCGGCAGCTCGGCGATGTCGAAGGACGGGGGGAGCGCGGCGACGTCGACCTGCAGCGGATCGGGCTCATAGCCGCCCAGCATGAGCCCGCCGCGCTCGTGGCGCACGTAGACGTTGGCGTCGATCACGCGGGCGATCGGGAACTCGGGCCCGACTCCAGGAATGGGCTCGGTGATCAGGAGCTGATGGCGCGTCGGCACCACAGGCAGCGATCCGCCGAGCCTGGCGGCGACGAGTCGCGCCCAGCCGCCGGCGGCGTCCACGACCGTGTGTGTTCCGATCGTCCCCTGCAGCGTCCGGACGCCTTCCACGCCGCCCGCGCCGATCTCGAAGCCCGTGGCGGGCGTGTGCGGGAGCAGCACGGCTCCGAGCTTTTCCGCCGCCCGGCAATAGCCGATGGGCAGCTCGGACGGCTCGACGTTGCAGTCTGTCGGGCTCCACGTGATGGCCACGATGCCGCGCTCGCCGAGGATGGGCAGCCGCCGTCGCGCCTCGGCGATGGAGACGAAGTCGATCTCGACGCCGACGGCGGCGCCGCGGGCCACCTCACGGGAGAGCTGCTCGGCGTCGCCCTCCGTGCGCGCGATCTTCAGCGCGCCGCTCTGGGTGAAGCGGAGCGGCTGGCCGGTCTCCTCGGTGAAGGCCGCGAGCTTCGTCACCGCGCGCTGGGCGAGCCGGGTGAGGGCCGGGGTCGCGCGGACCTGGCTCGAGAGCCCCGCCGCGCGCGGCGATGTCTGCGAGGCGAGGGCGAAACGCTCGAGCACCGCCACGCGGGCGCCACGCCGCGCCAGGTGGTACGCCGCGCTCGCGCCGAAGGCGCCGGAGCCGATGACGACGACGTCCGCCGAGGCGAGCACGGGCTTGTCCGTCACCGTCCGGAGAGGGCGGCCTTGACCCGATCGGGCCGGAACGGCACGGTGCGGAGCCGCACGCCCGTCGCGTCGAACACGGCATTGCCGAGCGCGGCGGGCACCGGCGTCGACGCCGCCTCGCCGACGCCGAGCGGCGGCTGGTCCAGCCGCTGGATCAATTCGAACTCGAGGGCCGGAACCTCCGGAAAGGTCAGGATCGGGTACGAGGCCCAGTCAACCGTGGTGACGCGGTCGCCATCGTAGACGACCTCTTCGTGGAGGGTGCGGGAGAGGGTCTGGATGATATTGCCCTCGACCTGGCTCTGCACGCAGTCCGGGTTGATCATGAGCCCGCAGTCCTGGGCGCATACCACTCGCGTCACCCGGATGCGGCCGGTGGCCCGTTCGACCGCCACCTCCATGCCCATGGCCACCAGCGTCTCCTCGTGCTTGTAGTGGATGTAGGCGATGCCGCGGCCCCTGAGCACGGCCGCCTTCGGGTCGGCGGGGCGTGGCGACGGCCGAGGCCGCCAGCCCATGCGCGCGGCCACCCGGCGCAGCACCTCGACCCCGCGCGGGTTGGTGAGGCGGCGCAGGCGGAACTCGACGGGATCGACGCGCGCGAGAGCCGCGATCTCATCCACGAACGACTCCAGGGCGAAGGTGTTGGCGACCTTCCCGGGCGCGCGAAACGCGGAGGTGCGAAGCGCAGCGTCGGGAATCCAGTGCACGACGGCGTTGACGTTCGGGAGCGTGTAGGGCGGGTCCACGTTCTGGTAGATCAGCCCGGTGGATCGTCCCTGCGTCTGCGGGATTCCCGCCGCATCCAGGGCCAGCAGCGGAATATTGGGCAGGTCGGCGGTGGCGATGGGGAGCCACGCCTGCGTCTCCCATGCCGCCACCCCGCCCTCGGCATCGACGGCGGCCCGCAGCTCGAGAAGCTGAGCGGGACCCTTCGGGTCCAGACCGTGCTCCTCTTGCCGGCTCCACTGCACGCGGACCGGGCGGCCCAGCGTCTTCGAGAGCAGCGCCGCCTCCGCAGCCGCGTCGTCGGCGCCGTTGGGGCCGTAGGAGCCCGCGCCGTCAAGATAGATCACGCGCACGCGATCCCGCTCGAGCCCGAGGAAGCGGGCGCACGTGTCCTGGAACCCGTGGGTGCTCTGGGACGAGCTCCAGACGGTGGCGCGATCGGCCCGCACGTCGGCCACGCCACAGGAGGGCCCGATGGAGCCATGGGTCTGCATGGGCCAGCGGTACGAGGCCGCGAGGCTCCGCATCCCGGGGGCCGGCGCGCTCAGCGCCGAGAGATCGCCCCGCTTGGCGATCTCCTGGTCGCGGACCACGCGGCTCGCCCGCATCGACTCGAACTCCCTGGTGTAGTCGGGCAGCCCCGTGCCGGCCGTCCACTTCGTGTGGAGCGCGCGAGCCGCTCGCACCGCCTCCCACTCCCGCTCGGCCACGACGGCGAGAAAGCTCTGGAGCCGCACGACGCGGGCGCCGCCCATCCCGGCGATGGGCGACTCATCCACCGACACGAGGGTGGCGCCCAGCGCGGGCGGCCGGATCACGCGGGCGTGGAGCATGCCCGGCAGCGTCAGATCGTGCAGATAGCGGTGATGACCCGTCACCTTCGCCGGGATGTCGGGGCGGGGGAGGGGCTTGCCGATGAACCGGAAGCTCTGCGGCGCTTTCAGGGGCGCTCGGCCGTCGACCTTCAAGTTGAACGCGCGATCGCCGATCAGCTCTCCGTAGGTGACCGACGCGCCCCCGTCCTTCGCGCGCACGACGCCATCGACCACCTGGAGGTCGCCGGCCGGCCGTCCGAGACGCTGGGCCGCCTGGGCGAGGAGGGCCTGGCGCGCCGTGGCCGCCGCCCGGCGGAGCTGAGTGCCGCCGCGGGCGATGCCGTAGCTGCCGGCGGTGGCGCCCTGATTGGGGGTGAGCGCGGTATCGCCCTCGATCATCGCGATGCGCTCGAGGGGGACGTCGAGCTCCTCGCCGGCGAGCTGGCGCATGGCGATGCGCCCGCCCGTCCCGATGTCCACCTTGCCGACGAAGATGGTCACGGACCCGTCGGCGTGCACGGCCAGGAACGAATCGACGGCGTCCGGAGCCAGGGGCTTGCCGAGGATGCGATCGGCGCCCGGCAGCGTCTGGCCTGCCGCCCGCGCGAGGCCGTCGAGCCCGAGGCCGACGATCAGGACCCCGCCCGCGACGAGGAAGCTCCGCCGCGAGATGCTCCCGGCTTTCCTTTCAGCTTCGCCTCGCGCGCGGCGACTGCGCGGGGCCATCTCAGCGCCCGCCCGTGGTCGCGGAGGCGGCGCGGAGGACCGCGCGAATCACGCGGGCGTGGCTGCCACAGCGGCAGAGGTTTCCGGAGAGCGCCTGCCGTACCTGCTGCTCGCTGGGGCGGGGCGTGCGCGCGAGGAGGGCGCGGGCGGTCATGACCATGCCGGCCGTGCAATACCCGCACTGCGCCGCCTGCTCCGCGATGAATGCCGCCTGGAGCCGATCGGGACGGTCGGGGGAGCCCAGGCCCTCGATGGTGACGACCTCCTGACCGACCACCGCGCTCGTGGAGGTCACGCACGAGCGGACCGCGCGCCCGGCGACGAGCACGGTGCAGGCGCCGCACTGGGCGAGACCGCAGCCGAAGCGGGTGCCCGTCAGCCCAAGATCATTGCGGAGAGCGTAGAGCAAGGGAGTGTCGGGGTCATCCGACTCGATCTCCCGATTTGCGCCGTTGACCCGCAGCGCCAGCTTCGCCATGCGCGTCCTCCCTGGAGCGGTGACACCGTTTCTGACGGGGGCGTCACGCGACGGTGTTTCGGAGACGCTACCACGCGCGCCCGACGGCCGCCAGCGAACCGGCCCGCAAATTTTCTGCGATCATGGCTCACGGAGCAGGTGCCGGAAGGTCAGGCTTATCCGCTCCCCTTGCCGGCCCGCCTGACGCGGGATGCCGTGGACGTAGTGGCGCTGGCAGGTCCCTCCCATCACGAGGAGGGCCCCGTGTCCAAGCGAGAGATCGTGCCGCTCTCGATCCTGTTTCCGGCGCGGCTTGACGACCAGTCGCCGCGCCGTGCCGAGTGACACGATGGCCACCAGCGGGTCCGGGCCCAGCTCCGGCTCGTCATCGGAGTGCAGCCCCATGCTGTCCTCGCCGCTCCGGTAGCGGTTGACGAGGACGTGATTGAAGGTCATGCCGGCGCGCGCGTTGACATTGGCGAGCAGCCCGCGCGCCGTCGGCGTGAACGGCCGTGGCTCGAGCGTTTGCCCCGAGTAGCGGTAGGCGAGATCGCCAGCCCAGGCAATCAGGCGCGGCTGCAAGATGCGGCGCCCGAACAGCACGATCTCCCGCTGCTCCCAGTCGAGCTCGCGACGAAGGCTCGCCAGCGCATCGTCGGCTTCCTCCGTGGGTAGCCACTCGGCGTCGTAGTCGAGCCAGGCGCCGGAGGTGAGGGGAATACGCATCGCGAAAGGTCGCGCGAGGATCTGGGGGGCGCGCACTTACTCTGACGCGGGACCGGCCAGCTCGTACGCCTGGTCGATGAGCACGGCGACGCGCGCGCAGTCCTCCACGCCGATCGGGGGCGGGGCGCCGCGACGCCAGTGGTCAAGGGCGTCGCGAAGCGCGGTGAGAGCGATAGGCTCGGGAAGGGGGACGGCCGCCGTCTCCTCGCTGGAGGCGGTGACCAGGCGGAGCATGTCGTCCTTCACGGCGAGAATGGCGTCACGCCCGGCGATCTTCCACTCTCCGTCCGTTCCGTTTCGCGGAAAGCCGTTGCCGATCTCGATGGTGCCGAGGATCCCGCCCGTCGAGCGCACGAGCACCGAGGCGTAGTCTTCCACGCGCTCGCCGAGGGCACGCCGGCTGAGCTGCGCCCCGGTGACCTGGGCATCCTCGCCCGTGAGGTAGAGAAAGAGGTCGAGAGCATGCGGACCCAGGTTGCGCAGACATCCGCCGCCCGCCACCGCGGGATCAAGCATCCACGGCGCGCCCCACGCGGGGTAGCGCCCGGACGTGGGGCGGTTCAGACGGAAATAGATATGCGACAGGGGACCGAAACGCCCCTCGGCGAGGAGCTGCCGGGCGCGGGTGGTGAAGGGGAGATAGCGCTGGGCCAGCGGCACCGCGACGAAGGCCCGCTTCGCCGCCGCCTTGTCGGCGATGCGCCGCACTTCGGCGGCGTTGATCCCCATGGGCTTTTCCATGAGAAAGGGATAGCCGTGGTCGAGCAGGTAGTGGGCGGTCTCGGCCATCACGCTGTGGCGACCAAGGGCAATCACGAAGTCGGGGCGCGTCTCGGCCAGCATGTGGGGGTAGTCGGTGAAGACAGGAGGATGGCCGAGGGCCGCGGCACGTTCGGCCGCCACCGCCGCGCTGGGGTCCTGCACGCCCACGAGCTGAACATCGGGCAGGGTCACGAGGTGACGCAGATAGGCCGAGTCGTAGAGGGAATGCCAGTGGCTGACCTCGATGGCCGCGACGCGCATCAACCCAGCCCTCGCCTCACCGCTCTCGTCGCCTGCGGCTCCTCGGCAGCGTTTCGGCTCGAAGATCAACCCAGCCCTCGCCTCACCGCTCTCGTCGCCTGCGGCTCCTCGGCAGCGTTTCGGCTCGAAGATCATCGCGGGCTCCCGACGGCGGCCGCGACCTCCCTCATGAAGCGCCGCATGAACCCGCTCACGTCCGGCACGAAGGCCGTGATGACGAACTGGCGGGCGCCCGCGGCCATGGCGCGGCGAATCTGCGCCACGCAGTCATCGGGGGTACCGGCGATGCCGAAGCGATCCCGCAAGAACTCCGTCAGGCCCCAGCGCTCCGTCAGGTCGGCATTGACGGCGCCGGCGATCTCGTGCTGATGGGCATCGTATTCCCGCTGGAGCCCCCGGATGCGCTCGTGAAGGTCGGGCGGTAATGCCTTGCCCTCGAGCGTGAAGCGGAAGGCGTGGTTGGCGCTCGCGGCCAGGGCCATCCTGATGGGCGCCACCGCGGCCTCGCGCGTATCGGCCACATTGGTCTTGGCGAACCACCATATGTCGAGGTCCTCGAGCGTCCGCCCGGCCGCGCGCGCGCCCCGCTCGATGGCGGCGAGCGACACGCTGATGACCTCGGGGGTGAGGCCCAGTCCCACGATCACGCCGTCGGCCACGCGCCCGGCCAGCTCGAGCGTTCGGGGCCCTTCGGCGGCGAGGTACACGGGCACCCGGCGCGTGGACCGCCGCACCTGCCATTTTCGACCGGTGTGCTCGACGACGACCCCGCTCGTGAGCTGCCCGAGCGTGACCACGGCGTCTTGGAGACCCGCCACCGTGGAGGGCGGCGCCCCGAGCGTATAGATCGCGCTGTCCCCGGAGCCGAGTCCGAGGATGGCGCGGCCACCCGAGAGCTCGTCGATGCTCGAGATGGCACTCGCGGTGACGACCAGGTGGCGGGTCTGTGGATTGGTGACGAGCGGCCCCAGCCGAATGCGCGACGTCTCGCGGGCGGCCACCGCGAGGGCGACGTAGAGCTCGCGGAACACCGACTGCGAGTCGGCCACGCCAAGGAGGTCGAACCCAGCCTCCTCCGCTTCGCGGCAGAGCCTCCCGAAGTCGCCGAGCGACTCCGGGAGAAACACGATGCCGAATCGCGCGCGGTTGCTCGTCACGGTGCCCTCTCGGCTGATGGCAAGGTCGCTACGTGGGTGGGTGCCGAGTGGACCTTATCATGTCACGGCCCGCGGCCGAGGGCTGCCCCGCGCGGCACGCTGGCTACGCCTGACGCACTCCCAGACCCAGGAACAGATCCCGGGTCACCATCTCGGCAACCTCGGCCACGGGCCTGTCGAGCACTCCATCGATGAGGAGAGCGGAGAGGCCGTGGACACTGGACCACGCGGTGAGGGCAAGGTCCGCGGCCGGCTCCTCGGAGCGCACGAGTCCGGCGCGCTGGCAATCCGCGATCGCGTCGACGACCATGGCGAGCGTGTCGCTGGCGACCTGACGAAGAGCCGGGAAGGCTGAGCGGTCCGCCATGTCGCGTCCGAACATGACGCGGAAGTGTGATGGATGGCTCGTGGCGAACGTCACGTAGCCGAGCCCCACCGCCCGGAGCCGCGCGAGGGGGATGTCACCGCAGTCCTGGACGGACTGACGCATGGCGGTCATGAGGGAGCGGAACCCGTCCTCGGCCACCGCGGCGAGGATGGCTTCCTTGTTCGCGAAGTGGCGGTAGGGAGCCGCTTGCGAGACGCCGGCCAGGCGGGCAACCGCCCGCAAGGTCAGCGCTTCCGTGCCCTGATTCTCCACGATATGGAGCGCCGCATCCAGGAGTGCCCGGGGCAGGTCGCCGTGATGGTATCCCCGATTCGGGCGCTTGGGCCGGCGGGGCTGACGCTGCTTGGGCGGAGGTTCTCGGGGATCGACCCGTTGCACGATTGAACCTAGCCTAGCTTTTTGGTGTTGACACTGTCAACATCTATATGTTACCAATGTTCACATCAGCCAGGATCCATGCCGCGAGGCAGCGGGCAGGAGGAACGATGATGCGTGAACGACGCTGGGTTCGGAAGTGGGGCCGGGACGTCGAGACCGATGGGTTTTCGCCGCTCCCGACCCAGGTCATATCGAACGAGGAGTACCTCCCGCTGCCCCAGACGCGCGAGCAAGCGCGGGTCGCCGCGCTGCTGCAGGAGACGGCCCGGGCGAACGCGCACCGGCTGGGAGTGAGCAGGCGCGACTTCCTCTCGTCCAGCGCGGGGATGGCCTCCGCTTTCCTTGCCTTGAACACGGTCTTCGGGCGATTCTTCGAGGTGGATCCCGTCGAGGCCGTGGAGTCAGCGGCGGCCGACGCGCGGAAGCCGTCAGACCAGTTCATCTTCGACATCCAGACCCATCACGTGGCCGCCCCTCGCCAGTTCCCGTACCTTCTCGGTCTGCGCCGGCTCGGGCGCGTCTGGAATCGCGAGCTCGAGAAGGACCGCGGCATCATGGAGGATCTCTATCTCGGCAACTACATCAAGGAGATGTTTCTCGACAGCGACACCACGGTCGCCGTGATCAGCGGCATCCCCTCGGCGGCCGAGGCGAGCAACATCCTCCCCCCGGACAAGATGGCGGAGACGCGCGACGTGATCAATCGACTGGCCGCCTCCCAGCGGCTCATCGCGCACGGGCTCGTGTCCCCCAACAAGGGAACGACCGACCTGGAGGAGATGCGACGTCAGGCGGCCGACCTCAAGATCAGCGCGTGGAAGGGGTACACCGGTCTGCCCTTCGGCAATCCGCCGAAGCCCTGGCGAGTCGACGACGAGAGGGTCGCCTACCCGATGCTGGAGGCCTCTCGCCGCCTCGGCGTCAAGAACATCTGCCTGCACAAAGGGCTGCCCCTGCAAGGCGGCGTCGAGGAGTACTGGCATCCCAGGGACCTCGAGCGCGCGGCCAAGGACTTTCCCGACCTGAACTTCATCGTCTATCACTCGGCCTTCCACTCGCTCCGCCCGGCCCTCGCCACCGCCCGCGACGAGTTCCGCACCTCGGCGCGCGTGGACTGGGTCTCCGACCTCTGCGAGATCCGCCAGGGCAATCCAAGCCTCACCAACATCTACGCCGAGCTCGGCTCGACATTCGGCCAGATGGTGATCACCTCGCCGCTGCTCTGCGGTCACGTGCTCGGCATGCTCATCCAGTCGTTCGGCGCCGATCACGTCCTGTGGGGCACAGACTCCATCTGGTGGGGCTCGCCGCAGTGGCAGATCGAGGCCCTGCGCCGATTCACCATGCCCGAGTCGCTCATGAAGCGGTTCGGATACCTCCCGCTCACGCCTGACGTGAAGGCGCAGATCTTCGGCCTCGGCGCCGCGCGCGTCTACGGTATCGATCCGGGCCTGCACCGCAATCCGGTACCTCCGGACTACGTGTCGAAGCTGAAGGCGGCCTATCGGGAAGAGGGGCCGAGCCCGAGTCTCACTCAATACGGATGGGTGCTGGAGGGCTGAGCGGACCATCCTCACCCGTGGGGCAAGAAAAGGAGACTTTGTCATGAGAGTTCGCAAGCGCCGCCAGCTCGTGATTGCCGCGTCCGTTTCACTCGCGCTGCTCTTCTCGTTGATAGCTTCTGCTCGCGCGCAAGCTCCTCAGGGGGGTTTCGCCAGCGTGGTCAGCGCGGCCAGGGCGTGGTCCGGGTGTCTCGGCGTGGAGACGGGGCAGACGGCGAGCGGCAAGCGAGTCATCTTCGCGTGGTTCGAGAGCAAGAAGGCCCTGGTCGGCTGGTATCACTCGGAAGTGCACCAGAAGGCGATGAAGACGGCCTTCCCGAACCAGACCTTCGACCGCGAGCCGCTCCCCGATACGCCCGAAGACAGCGGGCCCATTCTCGCCATCGTGTCCTTGAAACTCCTCGACGCGCCGAGGCCCGACGCGACGTCCCTGCCCATTGCCTCGATCGGGATCGAGCTCTACACGCCCTTGCCCGGGGGCGTGGCCGTAGGCGGACGATTCGCGCCCGAAGCTATCAAGGTGCGTGGACTGCGGGAGATCGAGCTGGGGTCAACGCAGGGTCGACCTCGCTGACGGGGCCTTCGGCGTCAGGGCGTGCCTACACGGCCGGATGTCCGCAATTTGCTCGAGAAGGTACGCCCACCCATGCTCCCCGCCTCAGGGCGCCCCAAAAACGAAGGTGCTCGATGAAAATTACGCTTTCGCTGCTAGTGGCCCTCATTCTCTCTTCCGCGACGGGCGCGGCCGGCACTGTCGGCTTCCAGCGCGTCAGCGTGCCGGATTCGGACGACAAGCCACGCGAGGTCGGGATCTGGTATCCGAGTGATGCCCCGGCGTCCGCCCAGCTGCTCGGTCCACACCGCCAGACGGTGGCGCCCGACGGAGGCCTTGTCGGAAACCAACTGCCCCTCATCGTAGTCCTGCACGGCGTCCAGGGTTCCTTCGAAAACCACTACCACACGGCCCTCGCGCTCGCCGAAGCCGGGTTCGTGGTGGCCGCCGTCGCCCAGAGCCAGGAGATTCGTCTCGTCGAACGGCCACGCCATGTTGCCCGCGTGCTCGACTACATGCTCGCCGCTTGGCCTTACCACGACCGAGTGGACCCGACCCGCATTGGCATCTTTGGGTACTCCGTGGGCGGCTTTACGGCTCTCGTGACGATCGGAGGCGTCCCCGACTTGAGCCGGATCACTCCCTATTGCGCCGAGTTTCCGGATCGCGTTTGCGGCATGCTGAGGGAGCGCAACGTCGATACCAACACTGCCGCCTCGGCCTGGGTTCGTGACGGGCGCATCAAGGCCGCGGTGGTCGCCGCGCCGACGCTCGGCTTCACCTTCGGAAAGGATGCGCTCGCGCCGATCAAGGTGCCCATGCAGCTTTGGCGCGCCGGGAATGACGACATCACCCCCCATCCGCGACATGCGGAGGCCATCTATACCGCGCTGCCGACCAGGCCCGAGTACGTCGTCATCCCAGGCGCCGGCCACTTTGCCTTCCTCACCTGCAGCGCAGAGATGGTGAAGCGAGCACCCGTGATTTGCCAGGATGCGCCGGACTTCGACCGTCAGGCGTTTCACCGGGCGTTCAATGGCGCGGTCGTTGACTTCTTCAAGAAGCAATTCCCGGCCCCATGAGCTCGACGACATGGACGGCGTCACACCACGGCGAGCGAACCCGAACGGGCTCCGGCGGGGAGCTGGCCCCAGCTCCCCGCCGGAAGGGTCTGCGGTGGATCAGGAGGCGGCGGCCTTGGTGGCCTTCAGGACCTCTTCGGCGTCGAGCAGATCGAGGGGGTTGTCCATGACCTTGATGAACTTCACGGTCCCCGTCTTGTCGATGATGAAGTAGGCTCGTCTCGCGTAGCGGTAGACCGGGCTCTTCTCGTCGGTCTGCATGGCGCCGTAGGCGGGGAGCATCTGACGCCGGAAGTCCGAGAGGAGAAGCTGCTTGCTGCCCTGATCCTTCTGCCACGCGGCGAGGGCGAGGTGATGATCGGTGCTGATGCCCACGACCTGGGCACCCAGGGCTTCGAACTGCGGCAGCGCCGCCTCGAAGCCCCTGAGCTCTTTCGTTCAGGTGGGGGTGAACGCCGCGATGAAGGTGTAGAGGACGACGGGACCCTTGGCCGTCAGGTCGGACAGCTTGACGGGCTTGCCGTCGATGCCGTTCAGCGCGAAGTCGGGCGCCTTCTGTCCGACCTCGAGGGCGCCCGCGCTACCGACGAGGGCGACGCTGATCAGGGCCGCGGCGACGATGCTCCGGAGCAGCAGGGATGTTCGCATGGGACCTCCAATTGGGCGGATGTTGTTGAGCCAGTAACCCCGACGATGACCTTTCGGTTCCATCGAATCGCGCCCCGGCCTTCGCCTTCGCGGGCTCCTAGCCCTTGAACCAGTCGCGCAGTGGCTTCACGACCGCGCCAGCCTTGACGAGGCCGTCCCGGACGGCGGCCACGATCTTTTCCGCCCCCGGGCTGTCGCCATGTATGCAGATCGTGTCCACCTTGGCCGTGATGGTCTTGCCGGTGATGGTCGTCACCTTCTGCTCCATGGCCATCCGGACCGCCTGATCCGCCGCCTTCGACGGATCGCTGACCAGGGCGTCCTTGCCGAGTTTGCGGCTGACGAGCTGGCCGTCGTCGGCATAGACGCGGTCGGCGAACCCCTCGGCGGCCACCCGCGCCTTGGTCTTGCGCGCCTCCGCGTCGTACTTGGTCATGGCCATGACCATGAGGATCAAGCTCGGGTCGAGCTCGGCGACCTGCTCAGCCGAGGCGCGACCCAACTCGAGATTGTCCTCGAACATGTGGTACTGGATGCC
The DNA here is from genome assembly GCA_036002485.1 of Candidatus Methylomirabilota bacterium. Taxonomy (NCBI): domain Bacteria; phylum Methylomirabilota (SeqCode); species Candidatus Methylomirabilota bacterium. The sequence continues at coordinate 15,179 of DASYTI010000028.1, forward strand.
GTGAGCCTTGACGTGCTGGAGGGTGGAGCCGGCGGCCTTGACGAAAGCCCAGAGCGCGCCCACCTGATAGCGATGGATGTCCTTGATTTCCTGGGGGCTCACGTCCATGCGCCGCCGGCCGAAGCCCATGAGGTCGGGCAGGCCGGGATGCGCGCCGATGGCCACGCCGTGCGTGAGGGCCAGCTCCACGCTCTTGCGCATCACGTGCGGGTCGCCGCCATGGAAGCCGCAGGCGACGTTGGCCGACGTGATGTGCGGCATGACGTCCTCGTCGCGCCCCAGGGTCCAACGGCCGTAGCTCTCTCCCATGTCGCAGTTGATGTCGATGTAGATGCTCATAGCTTTGCCATGACCTCCTTGGCGATTCGCTCCACCTGCGCCGGCTGGTAGCGGTACGGGATCAGGATAATCCGATTCACGCCCGTTTTCACGTGGGCCCGCAGCTGCTCGATGCACTGCTCGGCCGAGCCGTGGATGGCGTGCTCGATGGTAGACTCGCTCCAGGCCGCCGTATCCCACTCGGTGGACAGCCACTGGCGCATGTCCGTCTCGGTCTCCTCGCGGTTCCTGCCGACGTAGATGGCCAGCTGGTTCGTCGCGCTGAGGGCGGCGGGATCGCGGCCGGCCTCCCTGGCGAAGGCGCGGATCTTCTCCCAGGACTTGGTGAAGCTCTCCGGGGTGTAGAAGTAGGTCAGCCAGCCGTCGCCCACCGTGGCCACGCGCTTGAGCACGGCGTCGACATAGCCGCCGATCAGCACGGGCGGGCGGGGGCGCTGGGCCGTACGCGGCACCATGACGGCATCGCGCAGGTTGAACTCGTCGACCTTGATGGTGACGCGCTCTTCCGTCCAGAGCCGGAGGAGGATGTCGAGATTGCGCTCGAAAATGCGCCCGCGCTGCTTGAAGGGCACGCCCACCGCGTCGAACTCTCGGGCGTACCATCCGGCGGCCACGCCCAGGATGAGCCGGCCGCTCGAGATCACGTCCAGGCTGCCCAGGGCCTTGGCGGCGACCACGGGATTGCGGAGGGGGAGCACGAGCACGCCCGTGCCGAGCTTGATCTTGCTGGTCCGCGCGGCCACGGCGGCCAGCGTGGTGATCGAGTCGATGATGGGGAACGAGGGCTCGACGCCCAGGAGGATGTGGTCCCAGGCCCAGAGCGACTCGAAGCCGAGGGCCTCGGCGCGCTCCGCGTAGGCGTACAGGCTCGTGACGTCGGGTACCTCGCCGGGGCCGACGAAATTGCGGATGGCCAGACCGAACTGGGTCACGGGGATCCTTCGTATCCCTCTCCCCTCAGGGGAGAGGGCAGGGTGAGGGGTGGGTTCATAGAAACTGCCGCGCGGGATCGAGCATGCGCAGGATACCAAGCTCCTCGTCGGTTGGCGGCTTGGTCGTAGTCAGCGTGTCGGACACGAGCACGTCGAAGCCCGTGCTGGCGCGGACCGTGTCGACGGAGACGCCAGGGTGCAGGGCCTCGAGGCGCATCCGCCGGCTCCCGGGCTCGAAGCCGAAGACGCCGAGGGTGGTCACCACGCGCGAGACGCCCCCGAAGAGCAGGCCGCTCTTGCGGCGGCTGTCGCCCCCGTCCAGCCAGCCGGGGCTCGTGATGAAATCCACGGTGTCCGAGAAGCGCCGCTTCTCGTGCACGGTGAGAATGATGACCTCGCGGCAGAGCGAGATGATGTCATTGGCACCGCCGCTGCCGGGGAGCCGGACCTTGGGCCGCTCGTAGCTGCCCCCGATGGCGCTCGTGTTGAGATTGCCGTAGCGGTCGATCTGGGCGCCGCCGATGAAGCCCACGTCGAGAAACCCCCGCTGGGCGAGCAGGAAGGCGTCCGTGATGCCGGGCAACATCTGGGCATGGTAAGCCGCGCGCATCTCATTGGTCGAGATGGGCAGCGAGCCCGGCTTCCATCTGGGCCCGATGATGCCGCCCTCCACCATCATGGTCAGGCCCGGCGCATGGGTGCGCTGGGCGAGCGCGGAAGCCATCAAGGGGGCGCCCACGCCCGCGAAGACCGTCATGTTGTCCTTGAGCTCGCGCGCGCCCATCACGGCCAGGAGCTCGTTGGGCGTCACGCCGCTCCCGCCCGCGCTCACGAGACCAGTTCCTTGCCGCGCCGCTTTGCCGCGGCCAGCGCTTCCTCCCCGAAGAGGGCCAGATACTCCGCGTGGGTCGCGGGGCCGTAGACATAGCGGTCCAGGTATTCCTGCACGGCGGCCGGGCCGCGCGCGTTGATGCTCTCGACGTACGCGCCGAAATGATCTGGCTCGGCATCGTAGAGGCCGTAGCACTCGTGCGGGTAGGCGCCGTGGGGCACGTGAACGAGGGCGTCCACGATGAAGCCCGGGATGACGGTCCGGTCGGGATGCCGGCGAATCTCCTCCTCGCTCACGATCTCTTCCGCGGTGACGAGCACGGTGGCCGCCGCGCGCGAGATGTCGGCGTCCATGTGGGCATAGCCGTCGATCTGGCAATTGCCGAAGCGGTCGGCGCGGTGCACGTGGAGCAGCGCGACATCGGGGAAGAGCGCGGGCACGGCGAGGAGCTTCTCGCCGGTATACGGGCAGTCGATGATCTTGGCGCCGCCCACGTCCACCAGGCTGGAGCCCAGCATGGTCAGGGCGGGCAGAAAGGGCACGCCCATGGCCGCCGCGCGGTAGCGCAGCCCGATTCCGAGGTGGCTCCACTCCTCCATGGGCACGCGGCCCGACTCGACGTATTCGCGCACGATCTTGGAGAGCCCCCAGGGCAGGCCGATGCCCATCCAGGAGGTGACGACCTTGTCCACGGCGCCCGCGACCATGCACCACTCGCCCTCGTAGCACATGAGGTTGCGCGAGATGCTGAGCCCCTGGGGGCGGCGACGGAGCAGCGCGCGGATGAGGGCCAGGGGCGTGCGCGAGAAGAGGCAGCCGCCGAAGGCGAGGTGATCGCCGTCTTTGATCTGGGCGACGGCGTTCTCGATGGTCGTCAGCTTCTCGCCCGCGCTCTTCGGCTTCCCCTCGAGCCGGGCCCGCGCGGCCCGGAAGTCGTACTCGCGAGGCGAGATCGTCAAGAAATGACCTCCCAGCTCTTCTGGAAGCGATCGAGCTGGTCTACGGTGTGGGGATCGAGCGGATGATCGCGCTCCGGGATGTCCACGTGCTTGGCCTCGCCGCACAGCGGCGTGGTGAAGTAGCGCTGGCCCGTGTCGTTGATGATGGTGACGATGGAGGGAAGCTCCGGATGGCGGCGCGCCAGCTTGAGGGCGGCGGCGACATTGCAGCCGCTCGAGATGCCGCAGAAGATGCCCTCTTCCTTGGCGAGCCGACGAGCGGTCTCGACGCTCTCGTCGGTGGTGGTGGTGATGATGCCCGTCAGCTGGGCGACGTCGAGGTTGCGCGGCACGAAGCCGTCGCCGATGCCCTCGATGCCGTGATGCCCCCAGGCGCGCGCGGAGAGGAGCGCGCACTCCGCGGGCTCGACGGCGTAGAGGCGTACCGCCGCGTCATGCTGTCGCAGGTAGCGGCCCACACCCGTGAGGAGCCCGCCCGAGCCCTGGGAGTCGACGAAGGCGCCGACCTTGCCGTCCATCTGGGCCCAGATCTCCGGTCCCGTGGTCAGCATGTGCGCCTCGACATTGTCGGGATTGTCGAACTGACCCGGCACCCAGTAGCGCGCGGGATTCGCGGCGCGTATCTCCCCGAGCTTCTGGAGGGAAAGATCCACGTCGCTCTCGCCGCCCTTGGTGAAGACGAGGTCGGCGCCGTAGGCGCGCATGATCTTCTTGCGCTCCTCGCTCATGCCCTCGGGCATGACGATGGTGCAGGGATAGCCCTTGACGGCCGACACCCAGGCGCAGGCGATGCCGGCATTGCCCGTGGAGCACTCGAGCACGCTCATGCCGGGCTTGAGATCTTCCCGCGCCTCGGCGCGCTCGAACATGTGGAGATAGATCCGGTCCTTGAGGCTGCCCGTGGCCCCATACCACTCGACCTTGACGTAGAGCGCGGGCTTGACGTCCGCGGTCATCCGGTTCAGCCGCACGAGCGGGGTGCGGCCGACGGCGGCGGCGATCGAGGGCAGGGCGCGCGCGTAGCGAGCCCATTCGAGGGGCGTCATAGAGTTGGCAGTCTAGCATTTCTCCTTCGGAGGGGCGACCCGGACCACCCCGCGAGCGGCGGCGCTCCGTGTATACTTCGCGTGTGACGAAGGCACGTGGCTTTGGCGCCCGCGGGGGCGACGGGAGACAGCCTGCGGGGAGGAGGACGCCATGAAGGTCGGCACCGCGCTGAACATGCTGAGCAAGGAGGGGCACTCGGACGCGGCCGTGCTCGCCGAGCACATGGCCCTCGGCGATCTGGCCGAGCCGCTCGGCTTCGACTCGCTCTTCGCCCTCGAGCACCACTTCACCGGGTATGCCATGTCGCCGTCGCCCACCCAGCTCCTCAGCTACTACGCGGGCCGCACGCGCCGGATCACCCTGGGCACCGCCGTCATTGTCCTGCCCTGGCACGATCCCGTACGCGTGGCCGAAGAGATCGCCCTGCTCGACGTGCTGTCGGGCGGGCGTTGCCTGTTCGGCTTTGGCCGCGGAGCGGCCAGCGCGGAGTACTCGGGCTTCCGCATTCCCATGGAGGAGGCCCGCGCCCGGTTCGTGGAGGCGGCCCGGATCGTGGTCAAGGCGCTCACCGAGCCGTCGTTCGACTGGGACGGCGAGTTCTTCAAGATCCCGCGGACGTCCATTCGCCCGCGCCCGATCTCTCATCCCGAGCGACGCTTCTACGCCTCGTCGGTGAGCCCGGAATCGGCGGAGATCATGGCCAAGCTCGGGTTCGGGGTGCTCGTGGTCATGCAGAACGAATGGCCGAAGGCCGCCCAGGACATCCAGCGTTATCGCGACACCGCCACGAGCGTGGGCCACCCCCCGCGGCCCCCCATCATCCTCATGAATATCTCCGTGGCGGAGAGCCGTCCGGAGGCGCAGGAGCGGGCGAAGACGTATCTCAGCCGCAAGTGGGACTCGATCGACAACCACTACCACTTCTCCGACGGGCACCTCGCGTCCGTGAAGGGGTACGAGTTCTACGGCAACATGGCCAAGACGTACAGCAAGATGAAGGACGAGGGCTACCGCAAGAAGGCCACGGACTTCTACGTCAAGATCCAGGTTGTGGGCACGCCCGACGACTGTCTCCAGCAGCTCGCCGAGCTGCACCGCCTCACCGGCCTCGACCATCTCGTGACGGAGTTCGGCTACGGGGGCATGCCGCACGAAGAGGCGGAGCTGAACATGCGGCTGTTCGCCGAGCGCGTGATGCCCGTGCTCCAGCGCGACCGCGCCTTCTCGAGCGGGCCGGCGGGGACGGGGGAGGGAGTAGCGGGATCGCTCGTGACCGGCGCGGACGACGTGTTCGCGCCGGCTTGACGGGAGTTGCTAAGTCACAAGCGGCGAGCGGGTCAGGCCACGTCTTGCCGAGGGCTTCGAGTCCGGCTCGCTTCAAGTCGTCGGGCATCATGACAATCTCGTGATTCCTTCTGGCACAACCTGATCTCGTTTCTCCACTCCGAGGACATTCTCGCGAGCTTTCGTCGATAGTTCCCGAAGACGTCCGGCAGGATGGGTGGTTGGGATCAGCTGCTCTTGGAGGACCTTGATGGCGACACGGACCAGGGAGGAGGCGAGTGCCCCGGCGCTGACGGCGCTCCGTCGCGTGGCGTATTTTCGCTCGGTCCCGGCGGCGGAGCTCGCGCCGATCGCCCGGCGCTGCCGGGTCCTGGCGCTGGGCAAGGGAGAGCGCGCTTTCGAGGTGGGCGAGCCGTGCCCGGGACTCTTCGTCATCATCTCGGGTGCGGTAGAGCTCCGGCAGGCCTCGCCGCGCGGACGAGAGCAGGTGCTGCACGCCGAAGGCCCGGGGGCAGCGCTCGGCGAAGCGCCGCTCTTCGACGGCAAAGGGTTCATTGCCACGGCCGTCGCCCCGACGCGGCTGGTGGTGGTGCCACGGACCGAAGTACTTGGCCTGTGTCGGCGTCACCCGGCGGTGGCTCTGGCCATGCTCGGGAGCATGGCGCGACGTGTGCGGCGTTTCGCCGTCCTGGCGGAAGACCTGGCGCTCAGAAGTGTCACGGAGCGCCTGGCCCGGCACCTTGAAGCGGCCGCCGACGGCGAAGTCGTGAATCTGGGGCTGACGCAAGAGCAGCTCGCCTCGCGCCTGGGGACCGTGCGCGAGCTCGTCTCTCGGGCCCTTGCCGAGCTGGAGCGGGGCGGTCTCATCGAGCGACGTCGCTCGAAGATCGTGCTGCGCGACGCCGAGCGCCTGGCCGCCCTTGCCCGGGGCGAAAGTGACGATGTGACTTAAGTCATCGCGCGGCCGGCCGTGCCCTTGGGATACTCGGCCCGATCATTCACCCAAGGAGGCCGACATGAAGCGAGTCGCGACGATAGGCGTCGGAGTGCTGATGGTGGCCGCGTGGCTTGCCGCCTACGGCGGGGTCTGGGCGCAGACGCCATCGGGCTCCGGCGGGCATGGGTCGACGTCACACGAGAGCATGCACCAGGGACATCATCCAACCGAATCGCCCGTGATGCCGGGCCAGGATGCTTTTGGCGCGATCGCGGAGATCGTGCGCCTGCTCGAGGCCGACCCCGCCACCGACTGGAGCCGAGTCGACCTCGAGCGCCTGCGCCAGCATCTGATCGACATGAACGAGGTGGTTCTGCGCGCGGCCGTGAAGTCCGCGCGGGTGCCGGGCGGGCTCGCCATGGAGATCACGGGAGCCGGCCGAACTCGAGCGGCCATTCGCGCCATGGTCCTCCCGCATGCGGCAGAGCTCGACAAGATGCCCCGGTGGACGGCCAAGGCCGAGCCGATCGCGGCAGGGGCGAGGCTCACCGTGGTTGCCCGCGACGCAGGCGATACCACGACGACTGCCCGCATCCGAGAGCTCGGCTTCGCCGGGCTTGTTGTGCAGGGTGGCCATCACGGTCCCCATCATCTGGCCATGGCCAGGGGAGAGCTTCCCGCCCCTCACCGTCACTAGGACGCGGATCCTTGGCACGGGAGGCGAAAGCTTCCGTTGACAGCGACCGGGCCCTACCCTATAAATCGGGCAGTCGGCGGACGCTGATTGCGAGCGCGGACGGCGCGCACCACATCCAGGGGAGACCACGTCATGACGACCTACCGGACGCTCGCGCGGCTGATCGCGCTCTGCCTGCTCCTGCTCGCGGCCTCCGTCGCCGCGCAAGAAGTGCTGACCAATGACTCGGTGATCGCCATGAAGAAGGCGGGACTGTCGGACGCGGTCATCCTCGCCAAGATCCGGTCGAGCCAGTCGAAGTTCGACGTCAGCACGCAGAGCCTCGTGTCGCTGAAGCAGGCCGGCCTGTCGGATCAGGTCATCGAGGCCATGGTTGGGCACACGGGGCCGGGCGGGACCACGCTCACCGCTCCGGCGGGGGCGCCGGCGAGGACTCCGGGCGGAGGGCTTCCCCAGGGGCGCGACAGCGTCTACCACTACCGCGGCGATCAGTACATCGAGCTGGCGGCCGCCGCGGCATCGATCGAGACCAATACGCAGTTCTTCTCGACGAAGAGCGAGATCGTCCTCAAAGGGCGTAAGGCGGCCTACCGCGTGGCCGACCGGGAGCCCGTTTTCTTCAGCGTGTGGGCTCCCAACGAGGCCCCCCTCGTTCGCCTCAAGCCCGGTGATGACAATGACGATCGTAACCTCAAGATCTCGAGCGGCGCCTTCATGCCCTTTGGAGGCACCCACAAGCAGGGCGTACGGAACGAGGACAAGATCGACGTCGACGCGGAGAAGGATCCCCGCGGCTTCTACCGCATCAAGCCCAAGAAGGCGCTGGCCCCGGGTGAGTACGGCTTCATCATTACTCAGGGCTTCGCGACGGGAACCGGCAAGGTCTACGATTTCGGCATCGACTGAGCGACGGTCAGGGCCCGACGCGCCCTCTCTGTCCGCTTTCGCGATCTGAGATCGCCTCCGCCCAGCAACCGCTCGGCCCGAAAGGGAAACGACATGCCCAGGAAAGAAACCATCAAGGTGAGTTTGGCCGCCTCCAACCCCAACCTGTCCGCGGCCACCAGATTCGGCAATCTCGTTTTCGTGGCGGGCCAAACCGGGAGGCATCCCACCACCGGGGAAGTCGGCAAGGATATCCGTGAGCAGACCCGCAATGTCCTGGAGCGAATCAAGCTGATTCTCCAGGCCGCGGGCACCTCTCTCGACAACGTGCTGACGGTGACCGCGTATCTCACCAGACGGGAAGACCTGGCCGCCTACAACGAGGAATACGGCAAGTATTTCCCCGCCGACAAGCCGGCCAGGACCACGGTGGAGGTGATGCTGAACTCCCCCGAGCTCCTAGTGGAGATCACGGTCACCGCGTGCATCCCTGACTGACGCCACGCCGGCGGGGTGTCGGATGGCAAGACCCGACCGCGGAGACTTGAGCGGGCGCCACGCCGAGAAAGCGTGACGCCCGCATGGTGGAGTGAGCGAGCTCTAACGAACGTTATAGATGGTGATGTCGTCGGCCGCGCGGGGGCGGAGAGCGGCCTCGGTCACGGGGCCACGATCCGCGCTGCCGGGAGCGGCTCCGCGCTCGGCGAAGCCGGGATTCCCGAAGATCGTCCCGCACTCGTTCTTCGTCTTGTAGGCGCCGTAGCCGGTGCCGGCGACGGCACCAACCAGACCGCCGATCAAGGCACCCTTACCCGCGCCCGAGCCGCCGTTCGCAATGGCTCCCCCGGCGGCACCCAGGCCCGCGCCGAGCAGCCCACCGAGAGCACCGGGCTTGGCGATACGCCAGGCGCGATCACCGCCGGTCGCACAATCGGATGCCGTCGTAGCTACCGGAGTCGGTCGAGGCGTGTACACGGTGGCGTGGCTCGCCACCGGCGTTACCCGAGGCGCCACGACCGCGGGGGCGCGGCGTACGGGCGTCGGGGCGTAGGTTGCGGTCATGGTATCGGCGGGCGCCGCGGGACGGAGCATGTAGGCGGTGGTGACGCCCGTGAGGAGCGAGGTTCCCGTTACGAGAGCGATGCCGGTCGTGACAATCTTACCGAGTGGGCTCATGGTCGATTCCTCCTCTCACCCGGCTATGACGGACACGGTGAGGGGGGTATTCGACGCCGCAGGGACCCGACGGGGTACTGGGCCAAGTTGCGAGCCACATTTACTCAGCCCTCGCCTCGGGCTTCGCCCTCAGCTCGAAGAGCCACGCCCGAGGGAGCCGGCAACGCGAGGCGTACGTGGGTGTACGTTGAGCGTTGCTGGCGACCGAGAACGTGGCCGTTCGAGCTGAGCGGCCCTGCCGCGAGGCGAAAGCTGAGTTGACCTGGCGAAGCAAATTGGCCCAGTACCCGCGCGCTGGACAGGTGTGCGGGCTGTTGATATGGTCGGGCGGTTCCATGGGCGCGAAACTCTTCGGGGCCTCCGTTCGCCGGAAAGAAGACCCTCGCTTCCTCCGCGGTGAAGGCCGCTATGTGGATGACATCAAGCTGCCCGGGATGCTCCACGCGGCCTTTGTGCGGAGCCCGCACGGCCACGCCAGAATCGTTTCCGTGAAGACGGACGCGGCGCGCCGGATGCCCGGGGTGGCGCATGCCTTCGCCTTCGCCGACCTCGAGCGGTGGATGAAGCCGCTGCCTCTCTTCGGCGCCGTCCCCCCCGGTCTCGCCGCGCGTGTCAATGTCACCATGAAGCAGGTGCCGCAACTGGCCATGGCGCGCGATCGCGTGTTCTTCGTGGGCGAGATCGTGGCCATGGTCCTGGCCACGAGCCGTGCCCTGGCCGAAGACGCCGGTGAGGCGATCGAGGTCGGGTACGAGCCGCTGCCCGCCGTCGTCGACATGGTGGCGGCGGCCGAGCCCGGCTCGCCGGTGCTCCACGGCGAGTGGGGCGACAATGTCGCGATTCACTTCGCCACCGGCTTCGGCGATGCCGACGCCGCCTTCCGCGCGGCTGACGTCACCGTGCGCGAGCGCTTTCACATACAGCGCTATGTCGGCATGCCCATCGAGACACGCGGGGTAGCCGCGCAGTGGGATGTGCGCGACGGCACCTTGACCACGTGGAATGGCACTCAGGTGGTCCACTTCGTCCAGCAAGGACTGGTGGCCGCCCTCGGGCTGCCCCCCCACAAGATCCGCGTCATCGCGCCGGACGTGGGCGGAGGCTTCGGCACCAAGGCCACGGGTTACCCGGAAGACTTGCTCATCCCCGCCGCGGCCATCGCCGCGCGTCGCCCCGTCAAGTGGGTCGAGGACCGCCGCGAGCACATGATGGCGGCCGCGCACGCGCGTGACCAGATCCACGAGATCGAGATCGCCGCGCGGCGCGACGGGACCATGCTGGCCGTGCGCGACCGGATCTGGGTCGATCTCGGCGCCTACAATTCGTGGGGTATCGTCCTGCCCTACAACACCGTCGCCCACCTCCTGGGACCTCACCGCGTGCCGAGCTTGCGCGTCGAATGCCGAGGCGTCGTCACCAACAAGACGCCGAATGCTCCCTATCGCGGCGCGGGCCGCCCCGAGACCGTCTTCGCCATGGATCGCATCGTGGATTGCCTCGCCAGAGAGCTGCGCATGGATCCCGCCGAGCTGAGGCGGAAGAACTACCTGAGCGAAGCCGATATGCCCTATGAGCTCGGCATCCCGTATCGCGACGGCAACCGGCTGGTTTATGACAGCGGCGATTTCAAGGCGGCGCTCGACTCGGCGCTCTCGACCATCGGCTATGACGCGCTCAGAAGAGGGCAGGCGGAGCTCAGGGCCAGAGGGGTTCACCGCGGCATCGGCATCTCGGGCTATGTCGAAGGGACGGCCATCGGTCCCTATGAGGGGGCCGTGGTCAGGCTCGATCCCTCGGGGCGCGCCGTGGTCGCCACGGGCGCCTGCAGTCAGGGGCAGGGGCACGAGACCTCATTCGCGCAGATCGCGGCGGACGCGCTCGGCATTCCGCTCGACTGGGTGACCGTGGTGGGCGGCGATACGGCGGCCATTCCGTTCGGGGTCGGTACCTTCGCGTCGCGGAGCGCGGTGAATGCCGGCAGCTCCATCCACGTGGCGGCCGGCAAGGTGAGAGACAAGATCGCCCAGGCGGCGGCCGCCCTCCTCGAGGCGGCGCCCGCCGACATCGAGGTCAACGACGGCACCGTGTCGGTGCGGGGCGCGCCTGGCTCCTCGGTGCCGCTCGCGCGCGTCATCCAGTCGACCATCCCGACTTTCGCCAAGGCCGGCTCCCTCTCGCCGGACTTCGAGGCCACGGTCTATCACCATCAGCCGACAGTGACGTATACGAGTGCAGTGCATATCGCTCTCGTCGAGGTGGATGCCGGCACGGGGTCGGTCCGGCTCCTGCGCTACCTCGTGTCCCACGACTGCGGCAAGGTCATCAATCCCGTCATCGTGGAAGGGCAGATCCACGGCGGCGTCGCCCAGGGCATCGGGGGCGCGCTGCTCGAGGAGATGGTCTATGACGAGCAGGGCCAGCTCCTCACCGGCACTTTCATGGACTACCTCGTCCCCACGGCCATGGAGGTGCCGCCCATCGAGACCGTGCATCTCGAATACCCGTCGCCGCGCAACCCTCTGGGCATCAAGGGGATAGGCGAAGGCGGGGCCATCTCGCCTCCCGCCGCCATCGGCAATGCCGTCGAAGACGCCCTCGCCCCCTGGAATGTCCGTGTCACGCGCACGCCTCTCGGCCCCTCCGTGGTACTCGACCTCATCCGCCGGGCGAAGAAATCGTGAAGCCGCCGCCCTTCGAATACGTCGCGGCCTCGAGCGCCGCGGACGCGGTGGAGGCGCTTCGCCGCCATGGTGACGACGCCAAGGTGCTCGCGGGAGGACAGAGTCTCATTCCCATGCTCGCCCTGCGGCTGGCCAGACCGGCGGCGCTGGTGGACATCAATGGCTGTGGCGATCTCGAGGGCATGGCCGAGTCCCGAGGCGTCTTGACCGTGAACGCGCTGGTGCGCCAGCGCGCACTCGAGCGCTGGGCGCGTGAGCGCGCGCCCCTCCTCGCCGAGGCGTTGCGGTGGGTGGCGCATCCCCCGATACGGAATCGCGGTACCGTGGTGGGCAGCGTCGTCCACGCCGACCCCGCCTCCGAGCTGCCCGCCCTCCTCCTCTGCCTCGACGGCGAGGTGGTCGCGCGGCGGAGGGGAGGGGAGCGCGTCATTTCCGCCGGCCAGCTCTATCTCGCGCCCCTGACCACCTCGCTCGAGTCGGACGAGCTCGCCACCGCGGTCCACTTCACCCTGCCGCCCGCGGGCGCGGGCTGGGGCTTCGCCGAGGTGACGCGACGCCACGGCGATTTTGCCCTGGTCGGCTGCGCGGCGGTCCTGGCCCTGGATGGCGGCGGGGCCGTCTCTCATGCGCGCCTCGGCTTCTTCGGTGTCGGCGGCACGCCGGTCAGAAGCGGGCCCGGCGAGGCCGCGCTCCTGGGCGAGAAGGCGACGGCGGCGCGCCTCGGCGAGGCGGCGAAGGCGGCGGCGGCCGCCCTCCGCCCCGACGGCGATCTTCACGCCACCGCGGAATACCGCTCGAGCGTGGCCGCCACCCTCGCCGAGCGGGTGCTCACCGCGGCGCTCGAGCGCTGCGGGAAGACGGAATGAAGCGCGCCATTCGCGTGACCGTCAATGGCGTGCCGCACGCGCGTGATGCCGATGTGCGCTCGACTCTCGCTGATTTCGTCCGCGAAGACCTTGATCTCACCGGGACCCATGTCGGCTGCGAGCACGGCGTGTGCGGCGCCTGCACCGTGCTCCTCGACGGCGAGCCCGTCCGCGCCTGTCTCATGCTGGCCGTCCAGGCCGACGGCCGCGCCATCACGACCATAGAGGGCATCGCGCCCGGCGATGGGCTTCATCCGGTCCAGGAGGCATTCTGGGGCAAGCACGGGCTGCAGTGCGGCTACTGCACGCCCGGCATCATCGTGAGCGTCTGCGCCTTCCTCGAGGAGCATCCGACTCCGACGCACGAGGAGATCCGCGAGATGCTGGCCGGCCATCTCTGCCGCTGCACCGGCTACCATTTCATCGTGGAGGCCATCGCCGAGGCCGCGCGCAGCCTGGCAAGCAGCCAGAAGGCTTGACGCGATAGATCGAGTCGGGCATTGTGCATACACCGCGGGCAGAGTCGCCTACCTTCGTCACTGACGCCGTCATGCTGCTCACGTGAGTCTTCGAGAGGGACGGGAGGTCCGGACTATGCGGAGCTGGCTCAAGCGATTGACCTTGAGCGCGGGCGCGGTGGCGGCCGTCATGACCATGGCGGCTCACGCTCCGACGGCGCAGCCCAAAGAGATCGTGATCGGGGTGCTCTATCCCACCACGGGCCCCACGGCCCAGGCGGGTATCGACTCCAAGACCGCCGCGGAGCTCGCTGTGGAGATCGTCAACGGCAAGCATGATCTCGACCTGCCCCTGGCCCGGACCGAGGGGCTGCCGAACCTCGGGGGGGCCAAGGTCCGCCTCATCGTGGTCGACCATCAGGGCAAGCCCGAGCTCGGCCAGTCCGAGGCCGAGCGGCTCATCACGCAGGAGAAGGTGATCGCGCTCTACGGCGCCTACCACAGCTCGGTCTCGGCCACGGCCAGCCAGGTCGCCGAGCGTTACGGCATCCCGTATCTATCCGGTGAGTCGTCCTCGCCCACGCTGCACCGGAGGGGCTTCAAGTGGTTCTTCCGCACGAGCCCGCACGACGAGCATTTCTCCATGGCCATGTTCGAGTTCCTCAAGGAGTTCCAGGCCAAGAAGGGCGTCAAGCTCCCCAGCGTCGCCGTGTTCTATGAGGACACCCTCTTCGGAGCGGACTCGGCCAAGGTGCAGGAGAAGCTCGCGGGCGAGCAGGGCTACAAGATGGCGGAGAAGATCGCCTACCGCTCGCGCAGCACGTCCCTCACCTCCGAGGTCCAGCGCCTCAAGTCCGCCAACCCATCGGTGCTGCTGCCCACGGGCTACACCAATGACGCCATCCTCTTCGTCCGCACGGCCCGCGAGCTGGACTACAACGCTCCGATGATCCTGACCCAGGATGCCGGCTACATCGAGTCGGACTTCATCACGGCCGTGGGCAAGGACGCCGACGGCATCATGTCGCGCTCGGTGTTCTCCCTCGACCTGGCCGCGAAGAAGCCGATGGTGGCCAAGGTCAATGCGATGTACAAGGCCAAGCAGGGCAAGGATCTCAACGACAATACCTCGCGCTCCTTCACGGGCATGATCGTGCTGCTGGACGCCATCAATCGCGCGGGCTCCACGGACCCGGAGGCGATACGCAAGACGCTCCTCGCCACGGACCTCAAGCCGTCCCAGGTCATCATGCCGTGGAAGGGCGTGAAGTTCGATCCCGCGACGGGCCAGAACGAATCGGGCACCCCCCTCATCACACAGTGGCGAGGGGGACAGCTCAAGATCGTCTGGCCCTTCGACCTCGCCTCCACGGACGTGCTCTACCCGCTGCCCAAGTGGTCCGAGCGCAAGTAGCGTTCCCGGCGCCGCGGGAGGATGACGGCAGGGTGAGGAACCCGGTCGATGGCTGAGGGCGTGCGCATTGGCGTGGACGTGGGGGGCACCTTCACGGATCTCGTGGCCTGGGATCCGGCGGGACGGATGGAATCGTGCAAGGTGCCGACCACGCCCGGGAATCCGGCCGAGGGCGTGCTGAACGGCATCGCCACCCTCGCGCCCAGAACCGGGCCCTGGGCCTCCCTCGCCCACGGGACGACCATGGTCACGAACGCCATCGTGGAGCATCGGGGCGCGCCCGTCGGCTATATCACCACGCGCGGCTTCCGCGACGTGCTCGAGATCGGGCGCATGAGCCGCCTGCACCTCTATCGGCTCGACCTGCCCGCCAAGCCCGAGCCGCTTGTGCCGCGCCGCCGGCGCCGCGAGATCACCGAGCGCGTCGGGCCCGACGGGACGGTGCTCACACGGCTTCACCTGGAAGAGCTTCCCGCCATCGTGGAGGACTTCAAGCGCGAGGGTATCGAGAGCGTGGCCGTGTGCCTGCTCCATTCCTATGCCTCGCCCGCCCACGAGCAGGCGCTCCGCATGGCTCTGGAGGCGCATTTCCCCTACGTCTCGATCTCGAGCGAGATCAACGCGGAGTTCCGGGAGTACGAGCGCGGCTGCACCACCGTGCTCAATGCCTCGGTCATGCCCGTGGCCGCCCGCTATCTCGATGACCTCGCCCACCGCGCCGGCGGCAAGCCGCTTCATCTCCTCAACGCAGCCGGCGGCATGATGTCGGTGGAGGCGGCCAAGGAACGTCCGCTCAGCATGGCCATGTCGGGGCCGGCGGGCGGGGTGGCCGCCGCCGCGCATACCGCGCGAGCGCTCGGGCTCGCGCGCGCCCTGGCCTTCGACATGGGGGGCACCACCACGGACGTCTGCCTCATCGCCGACGGCGTGCCCGAGACGGCGGGGCAGCGCAAGCTCGGCGACTATCCGGCGCGTATGCCCATGATCGCCGTCGAGTCCATTGGCGCGGGCGGCGGCTCCATCGCGAGGGTCGAGCCCACGGGCGCGCTCAAGGTGGGGCCGCGGAGCGCTGGCGCCATGCCGGGGCCGGCCTGCTATGGGCAGGGCGGCACCGAGCCCACGGTGAGCGATGCCAACCTGCTGCTGGGCTATCTCAACGCGGAGCGGGTCTACGGCGGCTCCATCCGCCTCGAGTCGGCCCGGGCGGAGTCCGTCATCGCGCCGCTCGCCGAGCGCTTCGGGCTCTCCCTCATCGAAGCCGCGCATGGCGTGGTCGAGGTCGCCAATGCCAACATGCTCCGCGCGCTGCGGCTCGTCTCGGTCCAGCGTGGCTACGATCTCCGCGAGTTCTCGCTCATCGCCTATGGCGGGGCGGGGCCGCTCCACGCGGGCGCCCTCGCGCGCCAGGCCGGGATCTCGAGCGTCATCGTGCCGGCTCACTCGGGCGCCTTCTCGGCCCTGGGCTGCCTCGTCTCGCCGCTTCGCTATGACACGGTGCAGACGCACCGGGCGCGGCTCGAGACATGGGACGCCAAGGTGGTGGAGGAGCGCTTCCGCGCTCTCGAGGCCCAGTCCCTGCGCCCGCTTCTTGACGAAGGGCATGCCCTGGACCGGATCGTCGTGCTGCGAAGCCTCGACTTCCGCTATCTCGGCCAGAACTACGAGCTCGAGGTGGACTTCGTCCCGGGCGGGCCCGGCGCGCTCAAGGCAGCCTTCGAGAAGCGCCACCGTCAGCTCTATGGCTATGCCACCGGAGAGAACGTCGAGTGCGTCAACCTGCGCGTGACGGCGCGCGCGGCCGAGGAGCCGCCGCCGCTGCCCGTGCCGCCTTCGGGCACATCGGCGGTGGCCACCGGCTCGCACCGCGCGTATTTCCAGGAGAGGGGCGCCGTGGACATGCCGCGCTATGACCGGAGCTGTCTGCCCACTGGTCACCTCGTTACCGGGCCGGCCATGATCGAAGACGAGTGGTCGACCACGATCGTCTACCCGGGCATGCGCTGCGTGGCCGACCGTCTGGGCAATCTCGTCATCGAGGTGGGAGGCCAGGCATGAGTGCCACCACGCTGAGCCCGGTCACCCTGGAAGTCGTGCGCAATGGCCTCTATGCCATCGCCGAGGAGATGAGCGTCATCGTCATGCGCTCCGCGCGCTCGCCTCTATTGAAG
Organism: Candidatus Methylomirabilota bacterium; assembly: GCA_036002485.1. Taxonomy (NCBI): domain Bacteria; phylum Methylomirabilota (SeqCode); species Candidatus Methylomirabilota bacterium. The sequence goes on from DASYTI010000028.1 coordinate 31,854, forward strand.
GAAGCGGGCGACCTCTCCTCCGCGCTGACCGACGCTCAGGGCCGCTTGATCGCCCAGGGGCGCGACATTCCCATCCACATGGGGGTCATGGGCTTCACCGTCAAGGAATTCCTCAAGCGAATTCCTGCCGAGACACTGCGGGACGGCGACGTCTGGTTCCTCAACCTTCCGGAAGTCGGGGGCAATCACCTGCCCGACGTCAAGGCCGTGCGCCCCGTCTTCTTCGAGGGCCGGCTGGTCGCCTTCGCGATCAACCTCGCTCACTGGGCGGATATCGGCGGCGCCGTCCCGGGCAGCTATGTTCCGTGGGCCACCGAGTGCTACCAGGAGGGGCTGCGGATCGCGCCGATCCGGCTCTTCTCGGCCGCGGGGCCCGAGCGGCCCGCCCTCGACTTCGTGCTCTCCAACTTGCGCGGGCGCGGCGAGCGGGAAGGGGATATCTTCGCCCAGTTCGCCGCCAATGATGTGGCGGCCCGGCGCCTCAACGAGATCCTCTTGCGCTATGGCGCGGAGACGGTCACCGCCTGCTTCGAGAGATTGCACGACGAATCCGAAGCGCAGATGCGCGCGGCCCTGAGGGCTCTGCCAGATGGCGCCTGGGAAGGCGAGGACTTTCTCGACGACGACGGCGTCGAGGATCGACGCATCCGGATCAAGGTGCGCGTGACCAAGAAAGGCGACGAGGCGAGCTTCGATTTCTCGGGGAGCGATGCCCAGGCGTTGGGGCCCGTCAACACGACCTACTACATCGCCTGCTCGGGCGTCTACTACACGATGAAGGCGCTGGTGGCGCCGGACGCGCCGCCCAATGAAGGCTGCTACCGGCCGCTTCGCGTCATCGTGCCGGAAGGCAGCGTGCTCAACGCCGATCCTGACCGGCCCGTGGTCGGCGGCAACCACGAGACGTCTCAGCGCGCGGTGGATGCGATCATGCGGGCCATGGCGCAGGTCATCCCGGACCGCGTCCAGGCGGGAGGGCCGACGACGGCCGGCCTTCTCATCCTGGGCACGCGCCTGCCAGACGGCCGCTGGGCCGTCTTCTACGAGGTGCACGGCGGCGGTGAGGGCGCCACCACCGGCAAGGACGGCGCCTCCGCGACCCGCGTGCACATGTCCAACGTGATGAACACGCCGGTGGAGGTGGTCGAAAGCGAGTACCCGCTCATGATCGAGGAGCTGGCGCTTCGCCCGGGCTCGGGAGGCGATGGCCGCCACCGCGGGGGTCTGGGCTTCCGACGGGCCTACCGCGTGCTGAGCTCCGAGGTGACGCTGACGACCATGATCGAGCGCCGGCTGGTGCCGCCCTACGGGCTCTTCGGTGGCCGGGAGGCCGCGCCCTTCAAGATCACGCTCAATCCGGGCACCCCGCGTGAGCGGGATGTGAAGGGGAAGGAGACCATGAAGCTCGCTCAGGGCGATCTGGTTCTCCTGGAGACCTGTGGCGGCGGAGGCTATGGCAATCCCGCCGACCGGCTGCCCGCCGCCCGTGAGGCAGACCGCCGGGAGGGCTATGTCGCATGAGAATCGAGAATCGCATCGCCCTGGTGACGGGCGCGGCCAAGGGCATGGGCTGGGATATCTGCCTGACCCTGGCGCGCGAAGGCGCGCACCTGGCCCTGGCCGCGCGTGATGTGCCGCCGCTCGAGAAGCTCAAGGGGGAGGTCGAGGCGCTCGGCCGCCGCGCGCTCGTCATCCCCACGGACGTGACGGACGAGGCGGCCGTGGAACGCATGGTGGCGAGAACGGTCGAGATCTTCGGTCGCATCGACATCCTGGTCAATGCCGCCGGGGTCACCGGGCCCATCGAGACGCCCGTCCAGGAGATCAAGGCCGAGGATTTTCGCTTCGTCCTCGAGGCCAATATCCTCGGCACCTTCCTCCCCACCAAGCACGTGCTGCCCACGATGATCGCGCAGAAGTACGGCAAGGTGGTCAATATCAGCGGCACCTCGGGATTGCGCGGCTACAAGTACCGGGCCGCTTACTCCTCCTCCAAGTGGGCGCTGCGCGGCTTCACCCGCACGGTCGCCCTCGAAGTCGGGCCGCACAATATCAACGTCAACGCCCTCCATCCGGGCATCGTGGCCGGCGACCGCATGGACAAGCTCTGCCGCGAGAAGGCGAAGAAGCGCGGCTGGACGCCCGAGCAGGTGCATCAAGAATACGTCAACGAGATGGCCCTCCGCCGCGTCACCACCTCCCAGGACATCGCGAGCACGGTCCTCTACCTCGTCTCGGACGACTCGAAGAACATGACCGGCCAGTCCGTGACCGTGGACGGCGGCTGGGACGTCTGATGCTCGTGTCTCTCGGCTGCAGCGGAGAAGACCGCAGCTCTATTCTAGATCCCTCTCCCCCACTGGGGGAGAGGGGAGGGTGAGGGAGTCGATTCTCTCGGCGATGAGAGAGCTGCGGGCGAAAAGCACACCCCTCACCCTGGCCCTCTCCCCTCAAGGGGAGAGGGATATTAGTTAAATGGCCTATCGCGTGATCGGCAGGTCCCCGCCTCGAGCGGACGCCTGGGAGAAGGTGCGGGGCCGCCCCATCTATGCCGGCGATCTCGCGATGGCCGGCATGCTCCACGGCAAGATCGTCCGCAGCCCGTATCCCTCGGCGCGCATCGTCAAGATCGACACCAGCGAAGCCCGGGCCCTGCCGGGCGTCGTCGCCGTGCTCACTCACGCCGAGGTGCCGCAGAACGCGCTTCGCATGGAATTGCCCGGGCGCATGGCCGAGGCGACGGCGGGAGCTGTGCTGGCGACCCAGCCGGTGCTGGCCGAGGATCGCGTGCGCTTCCAGGGCGAGCCCGTCGCGGCCATCGCGGCGGAGACTCCGGAGATCGCCGCCGAGGCCGCCGAGCGGGTTCGGGTCGAGTACGAGCCGCTCCCGGGCGTCTATGATCCGGCGGAAGCGCTGAAGCCCGGCGCCCCCCACGTCCACGAGGGCGGCAATCTCCTGCGGGCCTGGCATATCCGCAAGGGCGATGCCACGGAGGCCCTCGCGCGCGCGGACGTCATCGTGGAGAAGACCTACCGAACCCCGTTCGTGGATCACGTGTACCTCGAGACGGAGACGGGGATCGGCTGGATCGACGCCGAGGGCACCCTGGTCCTCCGCGTGAGCACCCAGGTGCTGGAGCATTTCCGCGACGTGGCCGAAGTCCTGCGGCTGCCCCACGGGAAGGTGCGGCTCGAGGGCGCCTATCTGGGCGGCGGCTTCGGCGGCAAGGAGGACGTGACGGTCGAGTGCCTGCTCGGCCTCCTCGTGTGGAAGACGCGGCGGCCCGTGCAGCTCGTCTTCTCGAGGGAAGAGAGCTTCATCGGCCACGGCAAGCGTCATCCGTATCTCCTGCGCTACAAGTCCGGGGCCACGAGGACGGGCGAGCTGGTGGCCATGGAGGTCGAGCTCGTCTCGGACTCGGGCGCCTACGCCGCGCTCTCGCCCTGGGTGCTCCTGTACAGCCTGGTGACGGCGACGGGGCCGTACCGGGTGCCTCACGTCAAGGTGGACGCCTTCACCGTCTACACCAACAATCCGGTGGCCAGCGCCTACCGCACCTTCGGGTCCATCCAGACCTGCATCGGCTATGAGGGACAGATGGACGCCCTGGCCGCCGCGCTCTCCATGGATCCGCTCGAGCTCCGCGAGAAGAACTTCCTGAGGAAGGGCGACAGGATCGCCACGGGGCAGGTGCTCGAGAGCGAGCCCATGCTGGGCGAAACCATGCGGCGCGCCTGGCAGGCCCTGGGCCCCCCGCGCGAGGGCGACGGGCCCGTTCGCGTGGCCCGAGGCCTCGCCGCCTCGTTCACGCCGTATGGGCGCATGTGCTGGACGCGCGACTCCGCCTCCGCCTGGGTGGGCATGGAGCTCGACGGCTCCGCCGTGGTCCGCTGCGCCGCCCCCGATGTGGGCGGGGGACAGACCTCCTCCCTCTGCTCGATCACCGCGGAAGTCCTGGGCCTGCCCGTAGAGCATGTCGCGGCCGTCGGGCGGGACAGCCACTTCACCCCGCGGGCCGGCACGACGACGGCCACGCGCCAGCTCTTCATGTCCGGAAACGCGGTGCTCAAGGCCGCGCACGAGGTACGCCGGCATCTTGTGGATCAGGCCGCGGAGATGCTGGAAGCCGCGCGGGAAGACATCGAGCTCACGGAGGGACGGGCTCTCGTCCGGGGCGCGCCGGATCGCGCCATCGACTTCTCCGCGCTGGTCAAGGCCGCCACGGCGGCGGGGCGCCCCGTCCAGGCCCTCGACAAGTACGATGCGCCGTCGGCGCCGACGATTGATCCCATTACCGGGCAGGGCAAGCCCTTCAACGACTACACCTTCGGCACTCAGGCCGTCGAGGTCGAGGTGGACGAGGAGACGGGCCAGACTCGCGTGACGAAGCTGGCCGCCTGCTATGACGTGGGTCAGGCCATCAATCGCCAGAGCGCCGAGGGCCAGATCGAAGGCGGCGCCGTGCAGGGCCTGGGCCACGCCCTCCTCGAAGAAGTCGTGCTCGAGGACGGCGTGTCCAAGAACCCTCATCTTCTCGACTACAAGATTCCCACCACCCTCGACGCGCCCGAGATCATCACGATCCTGCTCGAGTCGGGACAGGGCCTCGGGCCCTTCGGCGCCAAGGGCATCGGGGAGCCCGCCATGACCCCGACGCCGGCCGCGGTGATGAACGCCGTCACGCGCGCCGCCCGCGCCCCCCTGACCCGCTTCCCCCTCACCGCCGAACGCGTCCTCGCGGCTCTCAAGAGCCAATCAGCTTCGAAAAATCCCTCTCCCCCATCGGGGGAGAGGGCAGGGTGAGGGGGCACAGGCCTACACCATCCCATGCGCCTCGACTTCACCCTCAACAACCATCCCTGCCGCGCGGAGGCTCCCGCCCACTGGACGGTCCTCGATCTTCTCCGCGATGGCCTCGCCCTCACGGCGACCAAGTATGGCTGTGGCGAGGGCGTGTGTGGCACCTGCACCGTGCTCCTCGACGGCGAGCCCGTCCGCGCATGCCTCGTTCTCGCCTCCCGGCTCCGCGGGCGGACCCTCCTCACCGCCGAAGGTCTGGAAGACAATGGCCAGCCTGACCGGCTTCAGAGCGCCTTTGCCCGCGCGGGCGCGGCCCAGTGCGGCTTCTGCACGCCGGGCATGCTGCTCTCCGCCCGCGCGCTGCTCGCCGCGAATCCCTCGCCCACCGAGCACGACGTGCGCGAGGCCCTCGCCGGCAATCTCTGCCGCTGTACCGGCTACACGAAGATCATCGAAGCGGTGCTGGCCGCGGCGGGCGCCCGCTGATGCGCCTCCGCCCATTCGCGCTGGTCGAGCCCGAGACGATTCCCGAGGCCGTCGAGATCCTGGCCGGGCTGGACGGAGAGGCCCGGGTCATCGCCGGCGGCACCGCGCTCGTCCCCACCATGCGCCTCGGTCTCGTGGCGCCGGACCGTCTCGTCTCGCTGCATCGCATTGCCGGGCTGTCGGACATCCGCGTGGACAAGGGCATGCTCGAGATCGGGGCCATGGCGAGCCTGTCCGCCCTCGTCCGCCACGGCGCCGTCCGCGAGGGCTGGCCGCTTCTCGCTCGAGCCGCCGCCCGCGTGGCCACTCCCGCCATCCGGAGCAGCGCCACGCTCGGCGGCAATCTCTGTTATGCCGAGGCCGCGTCTGACCCCGCGCCGGCCCTTCTCTGCCTCGAGGCCCAGGTGCGCGTGGCGGACTCCGTGGGCGAGCGGGTGGTGCCGATCGGCGAGTTCTTCACGGGATTCTACGAGACGGCGGTCGCCCAGGGGGAGATCCTCACGGCGGTACGCGTGCCGCCCATGCCGCCCGGGGCCCGGGCCGCCTACGTCAAGTTCTGCCCGCGCTCCGCCGAGGACAAGCCGCTCATCGGCGTGGCCGCCCTCGTGAGGCTCGACGACGCGAAGCGGGTGAGGGAGGTCCGGATCGCTCTGGCCGGGGCCGCTCCCACTCCGATTCGCGCGCGCCGCGCCGAGGCCGCCCTGTCAGGCGAGGCGTTGACGGAGGCGGCCATTCATGCCGCCGCGGACGCTGCCGCCGCCGAGGCCGACCCGCTCTCCGACCTCATGGGCTCGGCCGACTATCGTCGGGAGATGATCCGCGTGTGGATCCGCCGCCTGCTCCTCTCCCTCCGCTAGTCGGTTCCGCGTTGTCGACTGCCGGCCCCGCTTGACGGGTGGCGCGCTTCTGGGAACAATAGCCGCCACGAAAAGGGGTGACGGATGCCACGCTCGTCCACCTGTCTCGATGGCCGACGATCAGCCCCGCTGTGAGCTCGCCATGACCGCGGGCGCTCGTCCCCTCGCGCGCGGGGCCCACCTGGTGGGCAGCGTCCCCCTCGCGAGCGCGGAGGCCGTCTTTCAGACGGTGGCCGCGGAGATCGGTGACCGCCTGCGCCGCATCCCCGACGGCGAGACCGGCCCGCGCTCGGACTGGATCGTCTGGCAGCTCCCCGTCTTCACCTCCCAGCCGCAGCTCGAGGTGGTCCCTCCAGGCCCGGACAGCTGGCGGCCGCTGCCGCGAGTCCGTCTCGGCGAGGGCGTCCGGCCCGACAGTGTGGTTTTCGAGGCCCTGGGTTACGCGGAAGCAGCGATCGCCTCGTATCGCCTCTTCGCACGGCTGAAGCGTGACGGGCTCGTGCCGGTGGCCTGCCGCTTCCAGGTCTGCCTGCCCACTCCGCTGGCTCCCATCAGCGCCTTCGTGGTGCCCGAGCATCAGGGTGTCCTTGAGCGCAGTTACGAGGAGCGGCTGCTCGCCGAGCTGCAGGTGATCCTCCGGGAGGTACCCCACGACCAGGTCTCCGTACAGTGGGACACCAACTTCGAGTTCGGCATGCTCGAGGGCGTCTTTCCCGTCTGGTTCGAGGACGTCAAGGGCGGCATTCTCGAGCGCCTGCTGCGGCTCTCCCGGCAGGTGCCGTCGGACGTCGAGCTGGGATATCACTTCTGCTACGGCGACGTCCAGCACCGGCACTTCAAGGAGCCCGCCGACGCCGGCAAGCTGGTGGAGGTCGCCAATGCGCTGGCCGCGAGCCTCGGGCGGCCGCTGAACTGGATCCACATGCCGGTGCCCCGTGACCGGACCGACGAGGCGTACTACGCGCCGCTGAAGGAGCTTCGTCTGCAGCCCGAGACCGAGCTGCACCTCGGCCTGGTCCACCACACGGACGGGGCCGAGGGAACGGCCCGCCGCATGGAGGTGGCCGCGCGCTTCGCCTCCGGCTTCGGCATCGCCACCGAGTGCGGCTGGGGGCGGCGCGCGCCGGCAAGCATTCCCGATCTGCTCCGCATCCATCGAGAGCTGAGCGCGCCCGTGCAGCCGTCGGGCCGGCCGCGCGGGCGCTTCGCATGGCCGGCCGGGTTCGCGCGCATCCCCGACGAGGACTGGACGCGGCAGCCGGTGGACGTCTTTGGCCTTCGCTACGACACCGTCGAGAACCACGGCTGGTACCGGAACCTCGACCCGACCGTGGAGGACCTCGCCCGGCATCTGGATGAAGGCCAGCTCCTCATCGACTACTCCGGCGGCACCGGCATTCTCCTCGACCGCCTGCATCTGCGGATCTTCGATCGCCGGGTGGGGATGCTCATCGTCGACAGCTCGCCCAAGTTCCTGCGGGTGGCCCTGGACAAGTTCAGCGGCGACGAGCGGGTGGGCTTGCGGCTCCTGCGCTGGCGCAAGGAAGAGAAGCGGCTGGACTTCCTCGACGAGGCGATCGGCCCCGCGCTCACGGCCCGCGGGGCGGAGGCGATTGCCTCCACCAACGCGATCCATCTCTACACGGACCTACCGGGGACGGTCGCCTCGTGGGCCCGAGTGCTGCGGCCCGGAGGCCGCGTCTTCGTCCAGTCGGGGAATATTCGGAATCCCCAGGCCCGCCCGAGCGAGTGGATCCTGGACGAGACGGTCTGGGCGATCCACGAGGTCGCCACGGGCCTCGTCCGCAACGATCCGCGCTACGCCGCCTATCGATCGCTCCTCGACGACGAGGCCCGGATGCAGGCGCACGTGTCGTACCGGGACCGCGTCTTTCTCCCCGTGCGCCCGCTCGACTACTACGTGGGCTGCCTCGAAGGGGCCGGGTTGGCGGTGGAGGCCGTGACCGCTCGCACCATCGAGACCAGCGTCGAGGACTGGTTCGAGTTCTTGAGCGCCTACCACGAGGCGGTGTTGGGCTGGGTGGGAGGCTCCGCGAAGGTGGACGGCGCCCCGCCGACCAAGGAGGCCGAGGGCGACCGGCTGGCCCTGATCCGGCACGCCATGGACACGCTCCTCGGCGGCCGGCCGTCATTCCGGTGCTGCTGGACCTACATCACCTGCGTGAGGCCGTGACTCGGCGGTGCGGGTCGGCGGGGCCGGACGGCTACTCCGTCACGATTATTGCGGGACGCCGCAGAGAGACGCCATGAACTGAGAATCCCGCTGCCCTGATCGCTCCTGGATGACCGAGGTCTTCTGGCTCGCCCTGAAGTTCTTTCCTCCTGAGACACACATCTGTGTGGGTAACGGACTCGCCAAGTTGAGTGATCGGTTTCTCGAACAGTAAAGCGGCCCTTACCATCCCGGATCTCTCCCTTCGGAAGAACTCCCAGGATCGCTCTGTTCCTGGGCGGCGGCGGCATTCTGGCATCTGCCTTGTAGTCCGGTTGCTTGTGCGGACGACCATAAGGGAGGAGATCACGTGAGGAATGAATTCTTCCGGGTGGCGATAGTGCTGGCGGTAACGATGACGCTGAGCAGTATTGTTCCGGTGGTCGATTCGTGGGCCTGGAGCAGTGGCAGCGGAAGCAGCGGTGGGAGCGCAGGGAGCGGCAGCGGCGGATCAGGAGGCGGAAGTGGTGGGACCGGAGGCGCCGGCGGTGGTGGATCAGGGAGCGGCGCTGGGGGCAGCAGTGCCAGCGGCGGAAGCGGTGCTGGAGCAGGCGGCAGCGGGGCAAGCGGAGGCGGAAGCGGTGCCGCAGCAGGAGGCGGCGCGGGCGGCGGCAGCGGCGCGGGAAGTGCAAACGGCGGCGATAGCGGGGCGGGCGGGGGCAGCTCCGTCGCGGTAGGCGCAGGGAGCCCTCCGGGAGATGCATGGGTTCGAGAGAACGCGCAGCGCGGCAATTTCTTGGCTTCGGTGGGCGCGTTCTCCTTCAGCCAACCCGCGCCGGCTTTTCGAATGACGCCGGCCCAGGAGCGGACATGGGACACGTTTCGCGCGTGCGCTCCGAATGGGGCGTTGATCGATCAGCTTCGCGTCGACGGCTCGTTTTCCTTTCAAGCGACGCTGCAATCCGACGTGCGTGTGATCAAGTCCTGCATGACTCGGGTCGGATACCGGTTCGACTACTGAGGCACGCCTTCGTGCTCCATGAGCGCCGCGCGACTCGGCGCTCGTGGAGCTCGGCACACGCGGCTTCCACGCTCTGCCCCGCTCGCGCTTGATCATGGAGTGCGAGTGGCCGAGCCCCACCAGAGCACCGCCATCTGGATGGGGATCACGGAGGCGAGGGCGAGCGCGAAGCCGAGCCACTTGCCGAGCGGGACGAGGGCCAGCGTCGTCACCAGACAGAAGGCCGCGAAGCTCCACATGCCGGGGAAGAACCCGCGCAGGAACCGGATGGTCGTGGGCGGGCCCTGCTGGGCATGCGTGAAGGCCATCAGGATGGTCAGGGCGATGGGGAAAGGCGTGAGGGCGCCGCTCAGGGTGGGGCCGAGGCGGCGCGCGAGGGCGGTCGTGGTCAGCACGAGCGCGACGGCCGAGATCATTCGCAGGGGCAGGTCCCAGGCCGTGCGGGGGGCCGGCGGAGCGCCCCCGCGTGCGGAGGGCAGGAGCGCTCGGGCGAGCATGAAGCTTGCGAGGGCGGCGGCGAACGCCGTCAAGGCTGCCCAGTGGACGCGGTGCAGGACGAGAATGAGAAGGACGAAGCTTCCCCAGCTCGCGGTCAGGCTCATCCACCATGGGGCGCGCAGGCAGGCCCACGCATAGGCGAGGCCGGAGGCCGCCACGGCGATCAGGCTCACGAGCGTGGCGCGGGCCGCCTCCGCGGCGAAGACCTCGCTCTGCTCGATGGACAGGAAGAAGAGCACGGGACCGGCCACGAGGGGAAAGCTGGCGAGGACGCCGCCCACGCGCGGCCCCCAGCGTCGCCCCGCCAGCGTGACCGAGATGATCAGCGTGGGGACGACGATGATCTTCAGAAGGAGCAGCACGCGGCCGGGAGCCTCAGAAGAAGAGGAAGGTGACGGCCACGAAGAGGGGGATCAGGACGAGCCCGCTGTAGAGCATGTAGCCGAAGAAGCTCGGCATCTTGACTCCCGCCTCCTCGGCGATCGACTTGACCATGAAGTTGGGCGCGTTGCCGATATAGGTGTTGGCGCCCATGGCCACCGCGCCCACGCTGATGGCGGTAAGGATGGCTCCCGGCACGCCGACCACGTCGGGGGGCAGTCCCAGGCCCTGCCCGAGGGCCAGGAACGCGAGGTAGGTCGGCGCATTGTCGAGGAATGACGACAGCAAGCCGGTGGCCCAGAAGAGCTGCCAGGGCTGTCGCACGCCCAGCTCATGCCCTCGCGAGTGCAACAGCTCGAGAGCAGGAATCATCGTCAGAAAGATGCCGAAGAAGAGCACGGCAACCTCGACGATGGGATAGGCCGTGAAGCCATTGGCGCGACGGATCTCCCGGGGTGTCTGCCAGAGCGAGATCGCGGCCAGCGCCAGCATAACCAGCTCGCGCACGGGCTCTCGCAAGAAGGCCACCGCGAGGACAACGCCGGCCAGCCAGAGCGCGTTGAGGGCGCCGCGCACGCGCAGGGGCTCGACCCGGGCCCGATCGCGGCGAATCGCCTCGACACGCTCTCGCACATATTGCGTCGAGTCCCAGACGAAGTACACGAGCAAGAGGGCCCCCACCATCAGGAGCCAGTGCGGCCATAGCCGGAACGTCCACGTGAAGGGGACACCCTGGAGGTAACCGAGAAAGAGCGGGGGATCGCCGAGCGGCGTGAGCATGCCGCCGATGTTCGAAACGAGGAAGATGAAGAAGATCACGGTGTGCTTGACCCGGGCCCGCTCCCGGTTCGTCTGGAGGAGCGGCCGGATGAGAAGCATGGAGGCGCCGGTCGTACCGACCACCGAAGCGAGCACGGAGCCCGCGGCGAGGAATCCTGTATTGGTCAGGGGCGTGGCGACCAGGTCGCCCCGGAGGAGCACGCCACCCGAGATGACGTACAGAGCGGCGAGGAGAATGATGAACGAGACATACTCCTCGCCCATTCGCACGAGGGCGCCGGGTCTGCGCATCAAGTAGAGGGTGAGGACGGGCACGCCCAGGAGGCAGGCGACCAGGAGCTTGTTACGGTTGCGTTCCCACCAGTGCGGTGTCCAGAGCGGGAGTATCGCGATCGAGAGGAGCATGAGGACAAAGGGCATGACCGTGTAAAGCGGCAGCGCGGACTGGGGACTCAAGGGCGCCTTTTCCGGCTCAGGGCGAGCCGCGTCATTGTACGGCGTGAGGCCTGACGCCGATACGTACTAGCGCATCGGGGTCACGGGTGGGACTTGGAGCGCGGGCCGTCCGCGGCTCCCGCGCCCCGGTAGTCCCACATTCGCGCGGCGAGCGTCACCGAGAGCTCGATGTCCTCTTCGAGGAGATAGCGGCGCGCGGAGAGCTCGCGCCCCGCCCGCCGCACTTGCTCCAGATAGCTCTCGCGCGAGCGATAGCGCTCCTCGATGGAGATCCGCGGATCGCCGGTCGCCTCTCGCTCTTCGCGTGTCCGCGGGAAGAACAGGGTGGAGCCGACGAAGACGAGGAGCTGCTCTGGGCATCCGATCTCGGGATGGCGCGGATTCCATCCGGTGTGCGTGGCCAGGGGCACCGCGAGCTCCGGCACCGCGATGCCGCCGACCTCGTTACCGTCGGCGTCCACGGCGGACACGCGCGAGCCGTAGGCGCCGCCGCGGCGCGGCGGGATCGTGGGCGTCTCGCGAAGCTCACCGTGGGCGCCGAAGTCCAGGCGCAAGGGCCGCGGGTGGTGCCGGGGATAGTGCGCCTCGGGGATGGCATCGAAGACCTTGGCCAGCTCCTCGGGCGCCGCCGCGCTGCCGTCGGTGACGCGGGGATGGACGCTCGGGGGCGGCTCCACGCCGTCGGCCACCCAGCGGTCGAGGTTGACCAGGCACGCGCGCAGCAGCCGGGAATAGTCGACGACGCCGCGCAGGTTCTGGGAGTGGTCGACGGCGCCGGTGGGATCGGCGGCGGCGATCTGCCGGTCGGTGGGCGGCCAGGCCCCGAGGCTGTGCTCCGTTCCCGCGTAGAGGTAGATGCGGGTGTTCGGGCCGTGAGCGACGTCGCGGCCGCCGTCGGGATCGGTGTGGATCAGCGAGGCGTCTCCGCGGTGGTACTCGGCCGACGTGTTCGTGTACATGATCTTGAGCCGGCTCCGCCGTGCGTCGATCCGGCGATGGAGCGCATCCGAATGGCCCGTCTCCGGATCTCGTTGGGTCACGTCGGTGAAGGGAAACAGGTGCGCCATCATCTGGGGCCGGTCCTTCGAGTTCTGGCCGAATCGCTGGTTGAACTCTCCCCGGAGGCCGCCGGGCACATTGGCGATGATCCCGTCCAGCCCCTCGCGGCCCTGCTCGTCGAGGTTGAGGTCGTAGTAGACGTAGGTGCGAAGCAGCCGTCCCGTCTGCGATCGGCCGTATCCGTAGACATGGCGGAGGCGGCCGGGCGCCGGATTCCCCTCGGCCGCCGTGCCGTGCTTGATCCACGAGGCCGCCTCGCGGAGCGCGGCGGGGCCGAGTCCCATGACCGGCGCGCCGAGCGCGGTGTAGGCGATCCGGTAGAGCCGGCCTTTCTCGAAGCCGCCGTCGAGCGTGACGTGACCGGCATCGGGCACGACGCGCTCACCGGATCCGGGGGGGAGCGCATGCTGCCGCTCCTCCCCCGGTCCCCCCCACCAGCCTTGCCCTCCCGTCACCCTCGCGAAGCGCCAGCGCTCGCGCGGGATGGGGACCGGCTCGGCGTCCGGCTGATCTTGCACGGTGAGCTGCGCGTCACCCTCGTCGAGGTCGGCGGCGGGATAGGGCCGGTGACCGCGATCGGACAGGAGCATGGACGCCGCGGGCACGTGGCTCTGGAGCTGCGTGTAGACGCGGCCCGTGATGGGCCGGCCGTCAGGGTGGAGCGCGTCGGGGCCGTGCAGGCGCAGGAGGCCGGGCAGATCCGGCAGGTCACCCTGCCAGGCGCAGGAGAGCACGACGAAGCCGCGGCGCATGAGGAAGCCGTCCCCGGTATCGATGGGCGGATCGGGGTCCGAGTTCGGGCCGAAGACCGGCCGCGTGGCGCGATTGAAGTTCGGGACGGCGATGGTATTGCCCCGGTTGACGACGTCGAGCACCACTCCGCCGCGGCATCGCGTGCGGTCCACCGGCACGAGCAACGAGACCTCGGAGGAGAACGTCACGCACCCCGCCGGATCCCGCGGCGCCCGCTCCACGTCCGTGATGCGGGTGTTCGACGGGTGCAGGGGATCGATCGTGAAGTGCAGCCGCCCCTTGAGCTCTTCGTACGCGCCCGTGTCGCCGAAGGCGGCCCCGTCGGCCAGCGGGCGCCGCAGCGTGATCTCGAACCGTGTCACCGGCATCCATCGCTCCTTCTCTCGCGGGTCGTGGTCATCGTCATGCCATACTTCGTCAAGGGGGCAATCTTACCTCGCTATCCGCTCCCGGAGGGAGCGGGTTGTTGGGGAGGGCCGTGTGGGGAGACTTCACGCCGTGATCGCGTTAGCGCTCCTGGCGGGCGGATGCGCGTCGGGCGGGCCATCGTGCCCGGCAGCGAAGTCCGGCTCGTTCTCGGGCTGGGGCAGCGGCGGCAGCAATGCCTTCATGTTTGGCCTTCACCGCCCGTGGGGCTGCGCGGACCGCTCCGCTGCTCCCCCACGACCCCCCGCACCCCCGGCCGCTCCCCCCTCGGCAGACCCCACCTCAGAACCGGCCCCGTCCTCTTCAGGCTCCGGCCTTCCTCGTTGACGTCCGCCGCGCGGGTCCTGTCCCCGCGGTAGACCTCGAGAGAGTCGGAGGCTATACTCGGGCCGCCTCCACGATCGAAGTGCTGATGTTCTTCGAGTCACCGAGCAAAGGAGCTGACCATGGCCGTTTCCGTCGGGTTCATCGGTGTCGGCAACATGGGCAATCCCATGGCGTCCAATATTCTCAAGAACGGCTTCAAGATGAAGATCTTCGACCTGATCCCGAAGGCGATGGAGAATCTCGTCCAGGCTGGAGCTCAGCGCTCGGCCTCCGCACGCGAGGTGGTCGAGGGCTCCGAGATCGTGCTCACGTGCCTGCCCGCCTCGCCTGACGTCGAGGCGCTCTACCTCGACGCGGGCGGCCTCGTCGAGTGCGCCAAGCCCGGGACCATCTTGATCGATCTGAGCAGCGTGCTGCCCTCCACGCCGCGCAAGATCGAGCCTCGCGCCCGGGACCGGGGCGTGCACTTCCTGGAATCGCCGGTGAGCGGCGGCGTCAGCGGCGCGCGCGCGGCGACGCTGGCCGTCATGGTCGGGGGCGATGGCGAGGTCCTCAAGCGCGCCGAACCGGTCCTGCGCTCCCTCGGCCCCAACATCTTCCACGTCGGACCGGTGGGAGCCGGCAATACCGTCAAGGCCATCAACAACATGATGGCCTGCGTCAACTCGCTGGCCATGATGGAGGGGGTGGTGCTCGGCGTGAAGGCGGGCCTCGATCCGATGACGATCTACGAGGTCGTCAAGGCCTCCAGCGGAGGCAGCAAGGCGCTCGAGCGGATCCCGCGCGCGCTGATCCCGCGCGACTTCGAGCCGGGATTCAAGGTGGCGTTGATGAACAAGGACCTCGACACCTTCACCACGATCGCCAAGGAGCTGCACGTGCCGGTCAGCTTCGCGAACGTCGCGCAGCGCTACCAGCAAGCTGCGATGGCGGCCGGACTCGCCGACCAGGACACGTCGGCCGCGCTCATGGTCATCGAG
>DASYTI010000029.1 GCA_036002485.1 Candidatus Methylomirabilota bacterium
GGTGAACCGGGGCGCCGACAAGCTCAAGGAGTTCTACGAGACCGAGGGCTACTTCGAGGTCGGCGTCACCCCCGAGGTCGAGAAGCTCCCCGACGGGGACGTGACCGTGACCTACCGCATCGCGGAGGGGCGACGGATCACGATCGACCAGATCGTGATCGAGGGCGCCCAGGGGCTCACCCCCAAGCAGGTCAAGGGGGCGATGGACACCCAGGAGCGCGAGTACATCATCCTGCGGGGCACCGTCCAGCGCCAGAAGCTCGACGAGGACGTGGACCGGATCATCCAGCTCTACAACGACTCCGGCTACGTGCAGGCCCGCGTGGAGTCGTCCGAGATCCAGGTCGACCGGGAGAAGGCCCGCGCCACGATCCGGATCGTGGTGGTGGAGGGGCCGCAGTTCAAGGTGGGCGGAGTGGACGTGACCGGCAACGCGGTGCTGCCGATCGAGGAGATCCGGAAGCGGATCGAGCTGAAGACGGGGGACGTGTTCTCGCGCGCCATGCTCCGCGACACCGTCAAGGGAATCACCGATCTCTACAGCGCGGTCGGCCGCGCGTCCGCCGACGTCACGCCCAACACCCTCCAGGACATCCCGGGGCGGCTGGTCAACATCGTCTTCGAGATCAACGAGGGCCCCGAGACCTACGTCGAGCGGATCAACATCTCGGGCAACACCCGCAGCGAGGAGAAGATCCTCCGGCGGGAGATCCCGATGGCGGAGGGCGATCTCTTCACGAGCCAGAAGCTCGCCCGCGCCAAGCAGAAGCTGACCAACCTCAACTACTTCGACAAGGTCGAGGCCAAGACCGCCCCCGGGTCCGCCAAGGACAGGATCATCGTCAACATCGACGTCACCGAGAAGCCCACCGGCCTCTTCTCGATCGGCGGCGGCTACAGCTCCCAGGACGGCGCCCTCGGCACTCTCGACCTTTCCCAGAACAACTTCCTCGGCCGAGGGTGGCAGGTCTTCCTTCGCGTGCGCGGGGGCGCCTCCACTCAGCAGGGCACCATCGGCTTCACCGAGCCCTGGCTCTTCGACCGGCCGCTGGCCGCGGGCTTCGATCTGTTCAACAATCGGCGCATCTACAACGACTACACCATCAATTCCCTGGGCGGCGATGTCCGAGTGGGTCATCCGCTCGGCGACTATGCGCGGTGGAACTTGATCTACAAGCTGGAGCAAGACGACCTCACCGGGGTCAACCCCAACGCGAGCCCGGAGCTGCGGGACGCCAAAGGCACCACCATCACCTCGGTCCTCGGCGGCAACATCGGGCGGGACACGCGCGACAATCTCATCGAGCCGACCAAGGGAAACCTCTCGACCATCGGGGCCGACTTCGCGGGCATCCTCACGGAGGACAACCGCTACGTCAGACTCTCCGCCTCGACCGTCCAACACCAGTCGTTGTGGTTCAGCCATGTGTTGAGTGGGCGCGTGGGCGTCGGCTACGAGGTCGGCTGGAGCAACAAGCCGGTGCCCATCTTCGAGCGTTTCTACCTCGGCGGCCCGAACTCGGTCCGGAGCTTCAAGCTCCGTCAGATCTCGCCGCGCGACGATTCGGGCACGCGGATCGGCGGCAATTTCCAGGTCCTCGGCAACGTGGAGTACACCATCCCGACTTACTATGGCGTCAGACTGGCTCTCTTCTTTGACGCGGGTAACGTGTATGGCCCGGACAATCACCTGGGGCAGAAGATCGACCTCACGAACCTCAAGTACGCGGTGGGCATGGGCCTGCGCTGGAACTCGCCCTTCGGTCCCATCCGCATCGACTACGGCGTCAATCCAGACCCGAAGCCGGGGGACAAGTTCGGCGAGTTCCACTTTGCCGTGGGCACGGCGTTCTAGCTCAGGGAGGACAGGAGCATGATTGGGCGTGTCAGGGTCGTGGTGGCCACGGCGGCGGTCTTGATGGCCATCCTTTCCGGGCTGTGGTGGATGTCGCCTCGCGTGGAGGCCCAGGCCCCCGCGCCCGGACGCGTGGGCTTCGTGGACCTCCAGCGCATCCTCGCCAAGTCCCAGGCCGGGGTGCAGGCCCGCGAGCAGCTCGAGAAGGACAAAGCGGGCATGCAGAAGCAGGTGGACAATCAGAAGGCTGACCTCGAGAAGCTCCGCGACGAGCTCGAGAAGAAGGGGCAGCTCCTCTCGGCCGACGCGCGGCGTGACAAGCAGGAGCAGCTCGAGCGCAAAGTCCGCGACGCCAGGCGGCTGGTCGACGACCTCGAGAAGGAGCTGCAGAAGAAGGAGCAGGGGCTGCTCGCCAAGGTGCTGCGCGACGTCGAGGGTGTGGTGGCCAAGATCGGCAAGGAGCGAGGCTATCTCATGATCGTGGAGCGCCGCCAGGGCGGCCTCATCTACGGCGCCGCGGAGGCGGACGTCACCGAGGAAATCATCAAGGCCTTCGACGACGAGACCCGGAAGGCCAAGAAGTAGGCTCCCGTGAGCGCCTTCACGCTCGGCCGGCTCGCCGAGGCGCTCGGCGCCACCCTCCACGGGGATGCTGGACAGCTTGTGCGCGGCGTGGCCCCGCTCGAGAGCGCCGGGCCCGAGGAGATTTCCTTCGTCACCAGCCCCAAGTATCAGCGCCTGGCCGCCGCGAGCGCGGCGGGCGCCCTCGTGGTCGGGCCGGAGGTGCAGGATCTCGACCGGACGCTCTTGCGGGTGGCCTCGCCCCCGGCGGCCCTGATCACCCTCCTCCGACTCTTCCACCCAGCGCCTCCCGTCGAACCGGGAGTGCATCAGGCGGCTTGGGTGGCCCCGGAGGCGCGGGTGCATCCGACGGCGGCCATCGGCCCCGGCGCGGTGATCGAGGGTGACGCGGTGATCGGGCCGCGCACGCTCGTGGGAGCGCTCACCTATGTCGGCCGCGGAACCGTGCTCGGAGCCGACGTGGTCTTGTATCCGCGGGTCGTGATACGCGACGGGGTCCGCATCGGCGATCGCGTCATCGTCCATCCCGGGGCCGTCCTTGGCGCCGACGGCTTCGGCTATACCTTCGATGGATCCGCGCACCAGAAAATCCCCCAGGTCGGGGGACTCATCATCGAGGACGACGTCGAGATCGGCGCCAATTCCGCCATCGACCGCGCCACCATGGGCGCGACGATCGTCCGCCGCGGCACGAAGATCGACAACCTGGTGCAGATCGGCCACAACTGCGATATCGGGGAACACGTGATCCTGGTCGCCCAGGTGGGCGTATCCGGCTCGTGCAAGATCGGCAATCGAGCGGTGCTGGCCGGCCAGGTCGGCGTGTCCGACCACGTCACCGTGGGCGCGGGAGCCATGGTGACCGCGCAGTCCGGAGTGAAGGGCGAGGTTCCGGCAGGCGAGGTTTGGTCAGGCTACCCGGCGCGGCCGTCCACCGAGTTCCGTCGGATCTGGGCCGCCGAGGCCATGCTGCCGGAGCTGCTGAAGCGAGTCCGATCTCTGGAGAAGCAAGTGCGAGAGCTCGGGGGCAGTGCGGATGGCTGAGGCGACCACGATCCATCCCACGGCTATTGTGGAGCGCGCCGCGGACATCGGCGCGGGAACGACCGTGGGGCCCTATAGCGTGATAGGTCCCGAGGTCCGCGTCGGGCCGGGCGCCGAGATCGGCGCCCATGTGGTCCTGGAGGGGCGGGTGACCATCGGCGCGCGCTGCCGGATCGGTCACGGTGCCCTCATCGGCGGCCGCCCTCAGGACTTGAAGTACCGCGACGGCCTTCCCGTGGGAGTGGAGATCGGCGACGATACCACCATCCGGGAGTACGTCACCATCCACCGAGCCACGCACGAGGGGCACGCCACGCGCGTCGGTCAGCACTGCCTCATCATGGTGGGGACCCACATCGCCCACGATTGCCTGGTGGGCGATCACGTCGTCATCATCAACAACGTGGGCCTCACGGGTCATGTCACCGTGGAAGACCGCGCCACCATCGGCGGCTTCTCGGGCGTTCATCCCTTCGCGCGGGTCGGCACCTACGCGTATATCGGAGGTTGCTCCAAGGTGAACCAGGACGTGCCACCGTTTACCATGGTAGACGGCAACCCCGCCACCGCCCGAGGGGTGAACGTGGTCGGGATGCGACGCGGCGGTATCGACGGTGATGCCCGTGGCCAGGTGCGGGCGGCTTTTCGGCTACTCTATCGCTCAGGGTTGGGCCCCGGGGCGGCCACGGCACGCATCAAGGCGGAACTCGGAGAGCACCCGCTCGTCGGGCGTCTCGTCGAGTTCATCGAAGGCTCACGCCGGGGCATCGTCCCGGCCGGCTGGGTCGCCGAGGCCACCGAGGGCGGCGCCTGGCCAGAGGAGCGCGTGTGGTGATCGGGGACGGACAGGGCAGAACGCGGGCCGGGGTGGTCGGGGCCGGCCATATGGGCCAGTATCATATCCTGGCCCTGGCCGAGCTCTGGGACGTGGACCTGGTGGCCATCTGCGACACGGATGCCGAGCGGGCGAGCAGCGTGGCGGCCCAGTATTCCCTCCGGGCGGTCCCCACGCACCACGAGCTCGCGGGTCTGGTGGACATCGCCACCGTGGCCGTCCCCACTGATCGGCACTTCGACGTGGCGCGAGATCTGCTGGAGGCCGGCGTCGACGTGCTCGTCGAGAAGCCGATGACCACGACGCTGGAGGAAGCCAAGGAGCTTTTCCGGATCGCGCGACAGCTGGGACGAGTCCTCCACGTGGGCCACGTGGAGCGGTTCAACGGCGCCGTCCAGGAGCTGCGCAAGATCGTGGAGCGGCCCGTGCTCGTGGAGTCGCGCCGCCTGGGCCCCTTCGTTCCGCGCGTCCAGAACGACTCCGTGGTGATGGACCTGATGATCCACGACATCGACATCGTGCTCGGCCTCGTGGACAGCGAGCCGCGGCGCATGACCGCGGTGGGACGGTCCATCCATTCCGACGTGGCCGACGTCGCGAACGTCCAGATCGTGTTCGACTCCGGCACCATGGCCACCATCACGGCCAGCCGCGCCACCGAAGAGAAGATCCGGACCCTCGCCATCACCCAGCCCGAGGCGTACATCCTGCTCGACTACGCGGACCAGGACATCCAGATCCACCGCCGGGCCGCCCAGGAGTACACGCTCAACCGCGAGTCCATCCGCTATCGCCAGGCCTCTTTCGTCGAGCGGCTGTTCGTCCACAAGGACAACCCCCTCAAGCTGGAGATCCGCCACCTGATCGGGGCCGCCCGCGCGGCCCGGGCCACCGGCCAGGTGGAGCTGCCGGAGACCGAAGACCTGCGGTCCCTGGCGGTGGCGCTGGAGATCGAGAGGATGATCCGAGAGGGTCGGGGGGAAATCGCCTGGCCGAAGGATCTTCCGTGGAGCGTCGCCTCGCGGTGATGGCGGGGGCCGGGGTCCTCCCCGGCCGGGCCGCCTCGGAAGCCGCGCGCCAGGGCTGGCGTGTGGTCGCCTTCGCCTTCGACGAGGCGACCGGCCTGTCCGCGCACGCGGAGCGCGTGGTCCCTTCCTCCATCACCGATATCCAGAGCGTCCTGCGCGAGCTCGGCCAGTCCCGGGTCAGCGCCGCCGTGTTCGTGGGGAAGCTCTGGAAGCGGGACGTGTTCAGCGGCGCCGGCGCGGCGGACGACGCGGGACGCGAGCTTGCGCGCGCCGGTCTCTCCGACGAGGCGCTGGCCGGCATGGTCCTGGCTACGCTCGACGGAATCGGCATCGAGGTGCTCGATCAGCGCGCCTTTCTCGACCCGTGGCTGGTTGGCGCGGGCACCATCACGACGCGCGCGCCCTCCCCGGCCGAGTGGAGCGAGATCCACGGCGGCTTCGCGCTGGCCCGGCATCTGGCCAGCCACGGGATAGGCCAGACGGTCGTCCGATCTCGCGGGGTGACGCTGGCGGTGGAGGCGGCGGAGGGCACCGACGAGACGATTCGGCGGGGAACGAGCCTCGGCGGTCCCGGCGCCGTCGTGGTGAAGGCCGTGGCGGCCAACCATGACTTTCGCTTCGACATTCCGACCATAGGCCCGGCCACGCTCGAGGCGATGGCGGCCGGGGGCGCCACGGCCCTGGCGGTGGAGCAAGGCAAGGTCCTCATCGTCGACCGCGAGGCGACCGTGCACATCGCGACGCGGGCCGACATCACGATCGTGAGCGCAGATGGCCATGCCTGATCGCCGCACCATCATGCTGTCGGCCGGGGAAGCCTCGGGCGACCTTCACGGCGAGACCTTGTGCCGCGCTCTCCGCGCGCTCGATCCCGACGTGAGCCTAGTCGGCATGGGCGGGCCTCGAATGGCGGCGGCCGGCATGGAGGTGGTGGCGGACCCCACGGGCCACGCCGTCGTCGGCATGACGGAGGCCGTGGGCCGGGTGCCCGCCCTCTACGGCGCCTACCGCGCTCTGCTCCGGCGCATCCGGGCCCAGCGCCCCGACGCCCTCGTGCTCATCGATTTTCCCGAGTTCAACATGCGCCTCGGGCGCGCGGCCAGCCGCGCCGGTGTGCGCGTGGTCTATTTCGTCCCGCCGCAGCTCTGGGCATGGCGGCCGGGACGCGCGCGTCGCATCGCCCGCTTCGTGACCCGCGTCCTGACCGTCCTCCCCTTCGAGCGTGAGATCTACGAGGCGGTCCATGCGCCGGTCGAGTACACGGGGCACCCCCTGCTCGACGTCTTACCTCTGGACTTGACACGCGACGCCGCGCGCGAGCGCCTCGGCCTCGATCCCGCCGTGTCGCTGATCGGGCTCTTGCCCGGCAGTCGGCGAAAGGAAGTGGACCGGCTGCTGCCAGCCATGCTCGAGGCCGCGGGCAAGCTGGCCGCCCTTGACCCCCGGCGCCGCTTCCTGCTCGGCGCGGCCCCGACGGTCGACACGGTGCAAGTGGGCATGCTCCTGAGAGCGGCCGGCGAGGCGGGGGGGCCGCGGGTCGAGATCGTCGAGGGACTGACCCACGAGCTCATGGCCGCCGCCGACGTGCTCATGATCGCCTCGGGTACCGCGACCCTCGAAGCCGCGCTGCTCAATACGCCCATGGTGGTCTGTTACCGCGTGTCGCGCACCACGGAATGGATAGGCCGACGGCTCGCGCTCCTGCCGTGGATCAGCCTTCCGAATATCATCGTGCGGCGATTCGCCGTGCCGGAGCTCCTGCAAGGCCAGGTGAGCGAGAGGCTGGCGTATGAGACATTGCGGCTTCTCGAGGACTCGGCCACCATCACCGCCCAGCGGGCCGCCTTCAAGGACATCCGTGGCCGCCTGGGCGAACCCGGCGTGGGCCGTCGGGCCGCCAAGGCCGTCCTCGAGGTTGCCCGGGGCCGATGAGGGGCCGCCAGCGGGTCTTGACGATGGTGGGGCCGTGGGCGGGCGCCCTGAGCCTCTCGCTGCTTGCCCGGACCCTCGAGATCCGCCGGGAGGAGGGGGCGGTGGAATCGCGCTGGCACGCGGGTCTCCCGACGATCTATGCGATCTGGCACGGGCGGCTCGCGCTGATGCCGTGGCTCTATGGCCGGCGTGACCTGCATGTGCTGATCAGCCGCTCGCGCGATGGAGAAATCGTGGCCGCCCTCATCCGGCGCTTCGGCTTCGTGCCGGTGCGTGGCTCGTCCAGCCGGGGCGGCGCCCAGGGATTTCGCGAGCTGATCCGGGCCCTCGCCGCGGGAGAGAGCGTGGTGATCGTACCCGACGGCCCCCGAGGGCCGCGCGAGGTGGTCAAGCCGGGCATCGTGGGGCTGGCGCGTCTGAGCGGGGCCGCCGTGGTGCCCGTCGCGCTGGGCGCCTCCTCGGAGTGGCGGCTTCGGTCATGGGACGAGTTCAGGATACCCAAGCCGTTCGCCCGCTGCGTGGTCCGCTTCGGGGAGCCCATCCAGATCGCCTGCAGCGCCGACCGCGCCCAGCAGGATGCCGCGCGCAAGGACATCGAGTCGGCGCTTAGATCCGTCACGTGGCAGGTGGATGAGGAGGCCGCGCGCTGAGCTACGCGGTGTACTCTGCGCTGCTCTACCTGCTGCTGCTCGGCTACCTTCCGATCTTTGCCCTGAAACGCCTTCGACCGGCTGGGTATGGGCCGAGCCTGGGCCAGCGCCTCGGCCGTTTCGGCGAGGGCCTTCCGCGCGAGCCTCGCTGCTGGATCCACGCGGTGTCGGTCGGGGAAGCAGCCACGGCCGTGCCGCTCGTCGAGGCCATAGCCCGGCGCTGGCCCCAGCTCGGCATCGTGATGACCACGGTCACCCCGACGGGAGCGCGCATCGTGGCCGACCGCCTGGCCGGCCGCGTGGTGCATCGATACTTTCCCATCGACGTGCCGGGTCCGGTACGCCGCGCGCTCGACGCCGTCCATCCGAGATTCTTCATCGCCATGGAGACGGAGCTCTGGCCCAACCTCCTCCGGGCCCTCGCCCGGCGCGGGGTGCCGTCGATGATCGCCAACGGGCGCATCTCGGACCGGTCCTTCCGGCGGTATCGCCTCGTCCGCTTCTTCACCGCGCGCATGCTCGCCCACGTGCGCGTGCTCGCCATGCAGTCCGAGGAGGACGCGCGCCGGATCATCGCCCTGGGTGCCCTGCCAGAGCGCGTGGTCGTGACCGGCAATATCAAGAGCGACCTCATCCCGCCCGAGGGCGACGGTGACGCGCTCTGGCAGCGGCTCCTCGGGCTCGACCATGGCGAGCCGATCTGGGTGGCGGGCAGCACGCATCGGGGCGAGGAGGCGACCGTGCTGGACGTCTACCTCCGCCTCCGGAGCCGCGTCCCCGCCCTCGCCCTCGTGCTCGCTCCGCGGCACCCGGAGCGCGTGGACGAGGTCGAGCGTCTCGTCCGGGAGCGCCGCCTTCAGCCCGTGCGTCGCAGCGAGCTGCCGAAATCCCAGGCTCCCGGCGCCGTGATCATCCTGGATACCATCGGCGAGCTCGCGCAGATCTACCGCGTGGCCAGCGTGGTCTTCGTGGGGGGGAGCCTGGTGCCCACGGGTGGCCACAATATGCTGGAGCCCGCGCTGCTGCGGAAGCCCGTCCTCTTCGGCCCGCACGCCACGAATTTCCGGGAGAGCGCCGAGCTTCTCCTCCAGGCCGGGGGCGCCCTCGTCGTCCAGAACGGCGCCGAACTCGACGCCCAAGTCGCCGCCCTCCTCCAAGACGCGGACCGTCGCCGGCTCATGGGCGAGGCGGCCTTCAAGGCCGTGGCGGGCCGCCGCGGCGCCATCAAGCAGACGGTCGAGCTCATCGAGCGGTATCTGATGGACGCCCATCGTGGCTGATAGCGTGCGCGAGCCCTGGCTCCGCCGCGCCTGGCGCGGGGACATCGGGTGGACGGGGGCGGCCAGCCTCCAAGCCCTCGCCCAGATCTATGGCGGCGGCCTGGCCATACGCTCCGGTCTGTATGCGGCGGGCATCTTCCGGACGCGGCGGCTGCCGTGCCCGGTCATCTCGGTCGGCAATCTCACGTTGGGGGGCAGCGGCAAGACGCCGCTGGCCGAGGTCGTGACCAGGATCGTCGGCGAGCTGGGCTGGAAGCCCGCGCTGCTGAGCCGCGGTTATGGACGGCAGACACGTGGTGTGCAGATCGTGGCCGAGGCAACCGGGGTCAGGCTCGGGGCGAGGCAAGGCGGCGACGAGCCGGTGCTCCTGGCTGAGCGACTGCCCGGTGTGCCCGTCGTGGTAGGGGAGAGCCGCTACGAAGCGGGACGGGCGGCGCTGGAGCGCTGTGGAGCCGGGGCCCTCATCCTCGACGATGGCTTCCAGCACCGCACGCTCGCCAAGGATCTGGAGATCGTGGCCGTGGCGGGTCGCAACCCGTGGGGCAATGGCCGGCTTTTCCCGCGCGGCATGCTTCGCGAGCCCGTCGAAGCGTTGGGCCGCGCAGGTCTCATCGTGGTCACCAATCCTTCGGGACCGGCCATGAACGAAGTCGCGGCGACTCTCGGCCGGCTCGGCGCGAAGCCGCCCGTCTTGACAGCCGCAACGGAGCCCGAAAGCGCGCGTGAGATGCCGCGAGGGCGGATCGAGCCTCCCGCCGCGCTCCGCGGGCGGCGCCTTCTCGCCTTCGCAGGGCTTGCCGCCCCCGAAGGTTTTGCCGCGACCTTGAGCGCGGTGGGGGCCCGCGTGGCGGGATTCGTGGAGTTCCCCGATCACCATGCGTTCACCCGAGGGGATATCGAGGCCCTCACCCGTCGCGCCGAGAGCGTGGGCGCGGAGGGACTTGTCACCACGGAGAAGGATTGGGTGCGCATCCGCGAGACGGGCATGCCTGGCGTGCCGCTCTGGGTTCTCTCGATACGTCTGTCCGCGGACCGGCGTGACCTGCTCGTGGAGACTCTGGCGCGCGTCCTCCAGACGAGCGGAGCGCGGAAGCCATTGGCGTGATCATCGAGGGTCCCGTCATCCTCGTGCGCCTGCCGAACTGGCTCGGCGACACCGTCATGGCCCTGCCGGCGCTGGCGGGGCTGCGCGCCTCGCTGCCCGAGGCGCGAATCGCACTGGTCGGGCGCTTTGCTCCAGTGCTCCAGGGCCAGGCCGTGGCGGACGCCGTCCTCTCCTATCCGCACGGCGAGGGGGCGCGCTCGCGCCTCGGCGCCGTCTTGAGAGATGGGCGGCCGGACACGGCCATCGTCCTGCCCAACTCGTTCGAGTCCGCCCTGGCCGCTCGACGCTGGGGCGCCCGCGTGCGGCTGGGCTATGATGCCGACCTTCGCGGCTGGCTCTTGACTCATCCCCTGGAGCAGTGTTCTCCGCGCCGGCATCAGATCGACGAGTACCGACAGCTCCTCGAGGCGGGAGGCGTCGTCTCGGGATCGGGCGCTCCCGCGTTCGCGCTGCCGGACAATCGCCAAGCCGAGGAAGAGGTCGATGTCCTCTTCAAGGGCATCGGTCTCGCTCCCGAGGGCGGGGTGGTCGGGCTCCATCTGGGCGCTTCCTTCGGCTCCTCGAAGCTCTGGCCGCCGGCCGCCTATGGCGAGCTCTCCTGCCAGCTCAGTCGAGCCGGCTTGCTCCCGGTCTTGCTCGGGGCCGGAGGCGAGGAACACACGGCCGCCTCCGTCGTCGCCTCGGCCGGGGAGGTCATCGCCTCTCTGGTCGGGCGGGACCGGCTCGATCTCCTGCCGCGCCTCCTCGCCCGGCTGACCTGCCTCGTCAGCGCCGATACCGGCGTGGCCCACCTGGCCGCCGCGGTGGGCACGCCCACGGTGACGCTCTTCGGTCCCACGGACCCGCGCCTCACGAGCCCGCGTGGTCGCGCCACGCGCACGCTCGAGGGATGCGCCCCTTGCGCGCCCTGCTTTCTCGAGCGCTGCCCCATCGATCATCCGTGCATGCGCTCGATAGAGCCGGCGGCGGTGGCGGGCGCCGTGCTCACCGCCGTGCGCGACGGGCATGCGGCATGAAGGCATGACCGTAGAGCGCCGGCTGCGCGTCCTGAATCTCGTGGCCAACCGGTGGTGGACGGGGAGCGCTGATCCGGCTCTTCGACTCACCCTGGCTCTGCGCGCTCGTGGC
Organism: Candidatus Methylomirabilota bacterium; assembly: GCA_036002485.1. Lineage (NCBI taxonomy): Bacteria > Methylomirabilota (SeqCode) > Candidatus Methylomirabilota bacterium. The sequence goes on from DASYTI010000029.1 coordinate 11,440, forward strand.
CACCACGCGCTGCTGGGTCTGGCCCCCGGAGACAAGTTCGAGGCCATGGCGCGCGAGGCTGGTGTGGAGCCTGTCGAGGGGCTCCATCTCGACGCCCGATCGGGTCCGGCGGCCGTCCTCTCTGATCTCCGAAGGCTCCGCCGTCTGGTCCGTGATGAAGGACTGGACGTGATTCACGTCCACCACAGCCACGACCACTGGCTCGGCTGGTGGAGCCGTGGCCGGAGCGCCCTCGTGCGCTCGTATCACAATGAGCGCTCGGTACGCCGCGGCTGGCCCACCTCCCGCCTCTACCGGGTCTCCCAGGCCCTCGTCGCGGTCAGCCGCGGCGTCGAGGAAAAGCTCATCGCCGCGGGCGCTCCCGCCCGGTCCGTGCACCGCGTCCCGGGCGTGGTGGACACGGCTCGCTTCGCGCCCGATTCGCGGGGAGCCGCCAAGATCCGCGAGGAGTTCCAGGTCGCCTCGGCTCCCCTCATTGGCTGCGTGGCCCGTCTTGCCGCCGGTCGCGGTCACGAGGTGCTCCTCGAAGGCTTCCGGCTGCTGCGTCGAGAGCGCCCCGATGCCCGCCTTCTCCTCATCGGCAAGGGGGAGCGGCGCCCGGCCTTGGAAGCGGCCATCAAGAGTCTCGGGCTCGAGGCGAGCGCCCTCCTCGCGGGCTATCGCGATACCGATTTGCCGGCCGTGCTCCACGCCCTCGACATCTTCGTCCTGCTCGGAGCGGGCTCGGATGAGTCCTGTCGGGCAGCCCTCGAGGCCATGGCGGCCGGCCGACCCGTGGTGGCGGCCCGCGTGGGGGCGCTGTCCGAGGCCGTGGTTCACGGCGAGACCGGAATTCTGCTCGAGCAGGTGTCGTCCGAGCATGTCGCGGCGGCATTGCGCCGGCTGATCGAGCACCCGCACGAAGCCCGAGCCATGGGCGAGGCGGGGCACCGCCGCGCGCTCGGCCGGTTCAGCCCCGATAGCCACGCCCGCCGCTTCGAAGAAATCTACATGGCGGCCCTCGCGAGCTCCCGGCAAATCGGCCAGCGCAACCGCGCAAGCTCGAACCGGTGGGGGGGTCCGGGGGAGGAGCGGCGGTCGCTCCCCCCCGGAACTTAAATGAAAATTTTACAAGTCGTGTCCTGCCGGGGGTGGTCTTCCGATGCGTATTGGGCGGCCCGCATGTGTCACGAGCTGGACCGAGCCGGCCATGAGGCCACCCTCATCTGTCGCCGCGGCAGCGAAGAGCGCGTGATCTCGAGAGCCCGAGGGGAGGGAGTGACGAGGATAGAGACCCTCTCCCTGGGCTCGGGCTTGCGCCCGTTAGGGGATCCGAGCGATATCCGGCGTCTCCGCGCTCGGCTCGAACGGGCGGATCTCGTCCATGTTCATCGTGGCAAGGAGCACTGGCTCGCCGCGCTCGCCAATCGGCTCCGCGCGAAATCAATCCCGCTCGTGAGAACGCGCCACATCGTCCAGCCGCTCCGGCCCCATGCCCTGAATCGCTGGCTCTACGGACACGCGACCGATCTCTTGATCACGGTCAGCGAAGCCATCGCGCGGCAGTGCAGAGCCGGTGGCCTGACTCCGGTTCACCGCGTCGTGTCCATGCCCGGGGGAGCGGATGGCGACCGCTTCCGGCCGGTTTCCGATTCGACGGCGCTCCGGCGACAGCTCGGCATCGACGAAAGAGCGGTGGTGATCGGGATGGTGTCCGGATTCAGGATCATGAAGGGGCATGGCCTCGTGGTCGAGGCAGCCAGACGGCTCGCCTCGGATCGGCGCCGATTCCATCTTGTCTTCGCGGGGCAAGGGCCTTTCCAAGCCGCCATCCGCCAGGCCGTGGATGCGGCAGGACTCTCCGACCGCGCCTCCTTCCTGGGATTCGTCGAAGATACGGCCGGGGTCCTGGCCGCGCTCGACGTCGCCCTCTACCCGCCGCTGGAGTCGGACGGAATGTCGCGCGCTCTCTTCGAGTATCTGGCGGCCGGGCGCGCGGTGGTGGCGAGCCGGGTGGGGGTGGCCGCCGAGGTCCTCACGGATGGCCGCGACGCGCTACTCGTGCCGGGCGGCGACGCTCCCGAGCTTGCCTCCGCCATGGGGAGGCTGCTGGAGCACCCAGCGCTTCGCGCAGAGCTGGGCCAGGCGGCCGGTCAGCTCGCTCATGCCCGGCTCACCAGCGCCCGCGTCGCGGAACGGCTCGTCGATCGCTACCGCGACTTGCTCGCCGGCTGAATGAAGATCTCCGTCCTCTGCTTCGACCTTTCCGACAACGCGGCAGGACGAGCCGATCTCCTCGCCCGTCTGCTCGCTCCGCTCGGAGAGGTCGAGGTCATCGGCCCCCGCTCAGGCGCCGCCCCGTGGGCGCCCGTGGCCGGAGGATCGGTGTGCTACTCGGGTGTGCCCGAGCGCCGCCTGCCCGGCTTCTTCATGACCATGGCCGAGCTCGCCCGGCGGGCCGATGGCGATCTCCTCTACGCGTCCAAGACGCGGCTGGGCAGCGCCGGCATCGGCTATCTCAAGCGGGTCCTGGGAAGACGGGGGCCGCTTTTCCTGGATATCGACGACTGGGAAGTCGGGTTCTATCTTCGCTCCGGACCCCTCGGGACTCTGGGCAGAGCGCTCAACTTTGGAAACCCCAAGGGGCTGCCGTGGACCTGGCTCACGGAGCGTCTGACCGGGCTCGCCGACGGCATCACCGTGGCTTCGAGGTTTCTCCAGCAGCGGTTCGGCGGCACCCTCCTGCCGCATGTCCGGGACACCGATGAGTGGAAGCCGGGCGCGGGCTCGCCCGTCGAGGCTCGCCGCCGGCTCGGCATCGGTGACGAGCGCGTGGTGATGTTCCTCGGCACCCCGCGAGGGTACAAGGGCCTGGATGATCTCGGCGCGGCCGTGGCCGGCCTCGGACGAAAGGACGTCCGGCTCGCCGTGGTCGGCACGCTTCCCGAGAGCGTCCTCGGTCGGGATCTCGTTCGGCGATTCCCGGGGATCTGTCTCGCTCCGCCCATTGCCTTCGAGGAGATCCCGAGCTTTCTCTCGGCCGCCGACGTGGTCGCCGTGCCCCAGCGCGACACGCCGGACACACGGGGCCAGGTGCCGGCCAAGCTCTTCGACGCCATGGCGCTCGGCCGGCCCATCGTGTCCACGCGCGTGTCCATGATCCCCGAGATCCTCGAAGGCTGCGGGCTCCTCGTCAAGGCCGGAGACGTGGCGGCCCTCGGCGGGGCCATCGCCCGCCTCCTCGACGACCCTGGAGAGGCGGCCGCCCTGGCGCGGCGCGCTCGGGAGCGCTGCGTCGAGCGGTACAGCTTCCTCTCGGCTCGGCGCGATCTCTTTCCTCTCATCGCGCAGGTGATGGAGCGGGCCAGAGGCCACCGGTGAAGATCGCCCTGATCTGCCGGCCCTTCTCGTTCCATGGCGGGGTGGAGACGGCCACGGCCGGGCTGCTGTCGGCTCTCGTCCGGCGCGGCGAGCACGACATCGATCTCATCTCCACGCGCGCCCAGCCGCCCGTGCGCGGGATCACCGTCCGGCCGCTTTCCATCCTCGGTCAGCCCTCCGTGTTGCGACAGCTCTCCTTCGCCCTTCAGGCACGAAGCGCGGCGCGCTCGGGAGGATACGATCTCGTCCAGAGCCACGAGCGGTGCCTTGTCCAGGACGTGTACCGCGCCGGTGAAGGGAGCCACCGGGCATACCTCGATGCCATGGGGCGAACCGGCCCTCAAGTAAGTCCTCATCATCGGCTCCTCTTATGGCTGGAACGGCGGATCTTCAGGCTACAAAGCGCCAGGCACGTGGTCGCCATCTCGGGCCGGGGGAAAGAGGAGATTCAACGGCTCTACCAGACTCCCGCCCAGGCGGTCACCACCGTCTACAACGGCGTCGACCTCGACCGCTTCCATCCCGACAATCGGGCGCGCTGGCGGGCCGCGACGCGCCGGGCCCTCGGCATCAGCGAGGAGACGTGGCTCATCGCCTTCATCGGCTCCGGCTTCGAGCGCAAGGGCCTTGGTCCCCTCATCGAAGGGCTGGCCACCCTTCGTGATGGGCGCGCGCGACTGCTGGTGGCGGGCAGGGGGCGGACGGAACCGTATCGACTTCTGGCCGAGCGCCTGGGGATGAGCGAGGCGATCAGCTGGAGCGCTCCGACGCGCGACGTCGAGCGGCTCTATGCCGCCTCCGACGTCCTGGCTCTTCCCGCCCTGTACGAGCCCTTCGGCAATGTTCATCTCGAGGCCCTGGCCTCGGGGGTACCGGTCCTCACGAGCCGCGCGGCGGGGGGCGCCGAAGCAGTAGTCCCCGGGGAAAGCGGGGCCGTCGTCGACAAGGCGGAAGCCGCGGCGATTGCCACTGCCCTGGGCTCTCTCCGCGAGGCTGATCCAACAAAGCTGGCCGCCGCGGCCCGCGCCGCGGCCCTCCCGTTCACCTTCGACGCTCAGGTCGAGCGATTGGCTGGACTCTGGCTCAGCCTCAGGCGCTGACGATGTACCGACGCGCCCCCCTCGAGTGACTAACCAGCGATTTACATTGAAGATTCCGGCTCCGAGGATTACACTGCCTCACATGCCTGCCCTCACCTCCGGGCACCCGGCGGTGTTCATGGACAGGGACGGGTGCCTCATCGAAGAGATGGGGTATATCAATCACGCCAGCCGTGTGCGGGTTCTACCGAGAACGCCCGAGGCCATTCGCGCGCTCAACAAAGCGGGGATCCCCGCCGTCGTGGCCACCAATCAGGCCGGCATCGCACGCGGCTATTTTTCCGAAGAAGTGCTCCGCGCGGTACACGACGAGCTCGTGCGCCAGCTCGCCACGCACGGCGCACGTCTCGACGCGCTCTACGTGTGCACGCATCACCCGAGCGCGGGCGCGCCACCCTACCGGCGCGATTGCGACTGCCGCAAGCCGCGGCCCGGCATGCTCCTGCGCGCCGCCGCCGACCTCGATCTCGACCTCGGACGCTCGGTGATGATCGGCGACAAGCCCTCGGACGTCGCGGCGGGACAGGCCGCGGGGGCGGCCGGTGTGCTGGTGCTCACCGGCTATGGCCGCGGCGAATTCGAGCACCGGCGGGAGGCGTGGGGCGTGAAACCGGACCACGTCGCGGAAGATCTCCTGGACGCCGTGGAGTGGGCGCTCGCCCGCTGATGCTTCCCCTCAGACGGCTGCGCGAGTTGATTCCCGCCCTGGCCGGCAAGCGCGTGGTCGTGGTGGGCGACATCATCGCCGACGAATACCTCTACGGGAAGCCCGCGCGCATCTCGCGCGAGGCCCCCGTCCTCATCCTGCGCTTCACGGATCGCGAGGTGCGCATGGGCGGAGCCGCCAATGCCACCGACAATGTCCGTGCGCTGGGCGCGGTGGCCACGCCCGTGGGTGTCCTCGGTCGTGACGAAGCGGGCAAGGAGCTGACGCGCCTCTTCGCCGGAGCGGGGATACCGACCGACGGCGTCGTTCTGACCGACCGGCGGGAGACGCCGGTGAAGACGCGGATCATGGCGGGAGGCTACGAGTCCACCCGGCAACAAGTCGTCCGGCTCGACCGCGAGCCCGAGTCGACGCTGCCCGGGGACGTGGAGGGAGAGATCGTCGAGCGTGTCCGCGCCGCGGGCGCGCGGGCGGATGCCTTTCTCCTCTCTGACTACGGGTATGGGACGGTGACGCCCAGGGTCTTCGAGGCCGTGAGCGAGATCGCGCGTCGTCGCGGCCTGCTCGTCACGGTAGACAGCCGCTATGACCTGCCCCGCTTCCGAGGCGTCACCGCCGCCACTCCGAACGAGCCGGAGGTCGAGACGCTGGCGAGCGCGGAGCTGGGCGACGAGCCGTCTCTCGAGAAAGCCGGACGGGTCGTGCTCGAGCGGCTCGAGGCGCGCTATCTTCTCATCACTCGGGGCAGCCGCGGGATGGCCCTCCTCGAACGGGAAGGTCCGGTGACGTGGATCCCCATACACGGCAGCGACCAGATCGCCGACGTGACCGGCGCGGGCGATACGGTCATCAGCGCCTTCACCACGGCCCTGGCCGCGGGAGCCGCCCCCGCGGAGGCGGCATGGCTGGCCAATGTGGCAGGGGGCGTCGTGGTCATGAAGCGGGGCACGGCGGCGGTGACCCCACGCGAGCTGCTCGAATCACTGGCGGGCGATGACACGGCTTCTCGCCCTTGAGGAGGCCAAGGGGCTGGCCTCGCGCTGGCGCGGAGAGGGTAAGCGTCTCGTTCTGGCCAATGGCTGCTTCGATCTCCTCCACGTCGGGCACGTCCGCTATCTCCGAGAGGCGCGCGCCCTGGGCGATGCGCTCCTCGTGGGCGTCAACTCGGACGCCTCGGTGGCTCGTCTCAAGGGCGCGGGCCGCCCGATCATGAGCGCGGCCGAGCGCGCGGAGATCGTGGCGGCCCTCGAGTCGGTCGACGCGGTCGTCATCTTCGACGACGACACGGCCGACCGGCTGGTCGCCACCCTCAGGCCCGACATCCACGCCAAGGGCACGGACTACACGATGGAGACGGTGCCCGAGCGGGCCGCCGTGCTCGCCGCGGGCGGGCGGGTGGCCATCGCCGGCGATCCGAAGAGCCACGCCACCCGGGATCTCATCCGCACCATCGTCGAGCGATTCGGACGGTCCGGTCGATGAGCCCGCCTTCATCGGGTGCGCGGGCCTCCCACGGACGCATCGCCATCGTCAAGCTGTCTTCCCTCGGCGACGTGATCCATGCCCTCCCGGTGGCGCGCGCGCTGCGCCGGGCTTTGCCGGAGGCCGAGCTGACGTGGATCGTGGAGGCGCGCGAGTACGCCATCCTGCGCGATCACCCGGACCTCGATGCCGTATTGCCCGTGGACACGCGCCTCTGGAGACGGTTGATCAGGCGTCCGGCCGGTATGCGACAGGTCTGGGACAAGGTGGGCCGTCTGCGCACGCGCATCCGGGGCGCGCGCTTCGACGTGGCCATCGATCTCCAGGGCCTGCTCAAGTCCGGCCTCCTCACCGCGTATACGGGCGCGCCGGTGCGCATCGGCTTCAGCGCGTCACACTGCCGGGAGCGGTGGAACGCGCTCTTCACCAATCGCCGCGTAAGGCCGCCCGACTCCGCGACGCATATCGTCGAGCAGTACCTGGCTCTGCTGGAGCCGCTCGGCATCGCGACCGCGACGCCCGAGTTCCACGTGCCCGTGCCCGCCCAGGCCCAGCGACGTATGGACGACTTTCTGGGCAAGGAGGGCGTCAAGCCCGCCGATCGTCTGGTCGCCATCAACCCGGGCGCGGGTCGCCTGGAGAAGCAATGGCCCGTCGCTCATTTCCGGACCCTCGCCGAGCGCCTGGTGACCGAAGCGGGCGCCCGCGTGCTCCTCGTCTGGGGACCGGACGAGGCGCACATGGCGCGACAGATCGGGCTGGAGCTGCCGGGAGGCTCAGCCCTGATGGCACCCCCCACCGACCTCGGTGAGCTGACGGCCCTGCTCGCCCGCTCTCGGCTCATGATCGCCAATGACACCGGCCCGCTTCACCTGGCCGCAGCCCTCGGCACGCCCGCCCTCGGGCTCTTCGGTCCCACGCGCGCCGACCGCAATGGCCCCTTCGGCCCGCGCTGCCGCGGACTCGAGAGTCCCGATCGCAGCATGGCCGGACTGTCGCCGGCCCGGGTCTTCGAGGCGGCCCGCGAGATGCTCGAGGCTCCGGCGTGAAGCGGCTGAGCGTTACCGTCATTGCATGGAATGAGGAGGCCCGACTCCGCGAGTGTCTGGAGAGCGTGAGCGGGGCCGACGAGATCGTGGTGGTCGACGCCGAGTCCACGGACAAGACGGCCCAGCTGGCCCGCGAGTTCACGGACAAGGTCTGGGTGCGGCCGTGGCCCGGCTTCTCGGCCCAGAAGAACTTCGCCCTCGAGCAGGCCACGGGGGAGTGGGTACTCTCCCTCGACGCCGACGAGCGAATCTCTCCCGAGCTGCGAGAGCGCATTCGCCGCATTCTCATGACGGACGGCCCCGCCGACGGCTACTCCATCCCGCGAAAGAATCTCTTCTGGGGGGCGTGGGTGCGTCACGGCGGGCTCTATCCAGACTATCAGCTGCGCCTCTTCCGCCGGGGCGGAGGACGCTTCGTGGAGAGCGCGGTCCACGAGTCGGTGACGGTGGACGGCCACGTGGAGGCGCTTGCCGAGCCCCTTCTGCATCACTCGTATCGCGGGCTCGAGGACTTCGTGGCCCGCTCCAACCGCTATTCCACCCTGGCCGCCGTCGAGCTGATGAGACGGGGACGCCGTCCGCGCTGGGCGGACCTGACCCTGCGTCCCTTCGGGCGGTTCTTTTCCATGTACGTGGTGAAGATGGGATTCCTCGACGGCTGGCGGGGCTTCGTGCTCGCCGTCCTCTACGCCAACTACGTCTTCCTGCGCATGGCCAAGGCCTGGGAAGCGCGCCGGGCCGGCCGCGGCGAGCCGGGAACGCCATGACGGCGAAGCAGCGGGTGCTCTCCGGCATGCGCCCGACGGGCAATCTCCATCTCGGCAACTATCTGGGCGCCCTCGACAACTGGGTGCGTCTCCAGGATTCCTACGAGTGCTTCTTCTTCGTGGCGAGCTGGCATGCCCTGACCACGGATCCGGAGAACAGCGGACAGGCGCCGGAGAGCACCATCGAGATGGCCGCCGACTGGCTCGGGGCGGGGCTCGATCCCGAGCGCAGCACGCTGTTCATCCAATCGCTCGTGCCCGAGCACGCCGAGCTGCACCTTCTCTTCTCCATGGTGACGCCGCTGGGCTGGCTCGAGCGGGTGCCCACCTTCAAGGAGATGGTCGAGCAGCTCGGGCTGGAATCCCCCTCCTACGGCCTCCTGGGATACCCGCTCCTGCAGGCCGCCGACATCCTGATGTACAAGGCGCACTGGGTGCCCGTGGGCGTCGATCAGGTCCCGCACATCGAGCTGACGCGCGAGGTCGCCCGGCGCTTCAACCACACCTGGAAGCGGGCCATCTTTCCGGAGCCGGGGGCGAAGCTAACCCAGATCCCCAAAGTGCCGGGCACGGACGGCCGGAAGATGTCGAAGTCTCTCGGCAATGCCATCTTCCTGTCGGACACGGAGGAGGAGATCAGGGCCAAGGTCAAGCCCATGGTCACCGATCCCGCGCGCAAGCGTCGGAGCGATCCCGGCAACCCCGACATCTGCCCCGTCTTCGACCTGCACAAGATCTTCACCCCGGAGCCCGAGCGCGAGGCCTGCGCGACCGGCTGTCGGACCGCCGGCATAGGCTGTCTCGACTGCAAGGCGGTGCTGCTCGAGCACATGATCCCGCCGCTCGCCAAGATCCGGGAGGCCCGCGAGCGCTTCGCGGCCAAGCCGCGCGAGATCGTCGAGATTCTCTACGAGGGCTCTCGCCGCGCCCGCGCCTTTGCCCAGAGGACCATGGAGGAGGTCAGATCAGTGATCAACCTGGAGCCGCGATGAACACACGGGTGGGGGAGTACGGGGGCCATTTCTGGGCCCCCCGCCGACCGATGAACTCGTGGCTGGGGGAGTACGGGGGCCATTTCTGGGCCCCCGTTACCAAATGACAACAGACATCGACACCGCGGAAGAGTCGCAAGGACTGACCGTCAGGGTCGAGTCCTTCGTCGGCCCCCTCGACCTCCTGCTTCACCTGTGCCGGACCAATGAGGTCGACCTCGCCAACCTGCCCATCCGCGCCATCACCGAGCAGTACCTGGCGCACCTCGAGTCCGTGCAGTTCCAGGATCTGGAGACGGCCGGGGCCTTCATGGTCATGGCCGCGACCCTGATCTACCTCAAGTCGAAGCTGCTCCTGCCCCCCGACCCCGACGCGCCGCCGGACGAGCTCGATGAAGAAGGCGAGCTCCTGCGCCAGGAGCTGGCCGCGCGGCTGCGCGAGTACGCGCGGGTCAAGGCCCTCGGAGCCTGGCTCGGCGAGCGCGAGGCGGAGCAGGCCCTCCTCTACGGCCGCACGGTGGCCGAGCTTCCGCCCCCGGAAGACGTCCCTCTTGAAGATCTCTCCGTCCATCTCCTCGAGCGGGCCATCACGCGGCTCATCCAGGAGCAGAAGAGACGGACGCCCCGCGAGATCGAGCCGAACCCGCTGTCCATCCTCGAGCGCATGGGAGAGATCCTGGAGCTCCTGCGCAATACCTGGTCCATCCTCTTCTCGTCGGTGGCCGGGCAAGAGCGCGTGCGCGCGGAGTGGGTGGTGACGCTCCTCGCCCTCCTCGAGCTGGTACGCCTGGGGCAGGCGCGCGCGCACCAGGCCGAGCTCTTCGGCGAGATCGTCATCGAGGGCCCAACCACCGACGCGGCCGCTCGCCACGCCCCTGAGGGCGCGGAGCCGGCCCCTGGAGACATCGCGAATGACTGAGCCCATCGACATCGTCGAAGCCCTGCTGTTCGCCTCGGAGACACCGGTCGAACTCGACCGCATACGCGAGGTGCTGGAGCTCGGGTCAGCCGAGGAGGCCCGCGCGCTCGTGACCCGCGTCAAGGCCCGGCTCGACGCCGAGGAGAGAGCCCTCATGATCATCGAGGTGGGCGGGGGATATCGGCTGGTGACGCGCGCGGAGGTGGCGCCCTGGCTCGTCCGATTGGCCCGAAGCCGGACGCGCTCCCGCTTGTCACGCTCGGCCCTGGAAACGCTCGCCATCATCGCCTACCGGCAGCCCGCCTCGCGTCCCGACATCGATGCCATCCGTGGCGTCAACTCGGAAGCCGTCCTCGAAAATCTCCTCGACCGGCGCATGGTCAGGATCGCCGGCCGCAAGGAGGCGCCGGGTCGGCCCTACCTCTACGAAACCACGCGGGACTTCCTGGTGGCCTTCGGGCTTCGCGACGTGAGCGATCTGCCCAGGGTCGAGGGGGAGCTCGTCGTGCCCGAGCCGCTCGCCGAGGGCGGCGAGAGCGAACACGAGGAAGCGGAGGCGCCGCTTGCCGCGGCCGGGGAGGGCAACGCTGGCACCGACGCGTCTCAGCAAGATACTGGCTCAAGCGGGACTGGCTTCACGCCGGGCCGCTGAAGCGATCCTGGCCGCCGGCCGCATCGCCGTCAATGGCGAAGTGCGCCGCGAGCCCGGCGCCCAGGCCGATCCCGCAGTTGATCACATCACGCTCGACGGTCGGCTCCTCGGGGGCGCCGAGGCGCACGCGTATTTCCTTCTCCACAAGCCCCGCGGCTATGTCACGAGCCGGGCCGATCCGCAGGGCCGCCCCGTCGTGATCGATCTGCTGCCTTCGGGAGGGCCGCGCGTCTTCCCCGTGGGGCGGCTCGACTACGATGCCGAGGGGCTGCTCCTCCTCACCAATGACGGAGAGCTCGCCAACCGACTGCTCCATCCCCGCTACGAGATCCCGCGCGTCTACGAGGTGGAGGTCGAGCGGCACGTGTCCCCCGCTGAGCTCGGCCGCTGGCGACGCGGCGTGGTCTTGCCGGACGGCCCCGCCGTGCCCGCGGACGTCCGCATCCTGCGGCGCGGGCCGCGCACGACGTGGATCAGGGTGACGTTCGCCGAGGGGCGCTACCGGGAGGTGAAGCGCTACTGCAAGGCGCTGGGGCACCCCGTGGTGCGCCTGCGCAGGGTGCAGTTCGGGCCGCTGCGGCTGGGCACGCTGCCCGCGGGCAAGGCGCGCCCCCTCACGGCCGCCGAGCGAGAGATCCTCGAGAACTTGCGCGGGGGAGTCGCTTCGCCTATACTGGCCAGGATTCGCTGATAGATCCGCATCAGGAGCTTCTATGGACCTGGACGACTGGCGATCCAGGATCAACGACCTCGACGAACAAATCCTCCACCTCCTCAATCAGCGCGGGCAGGCCGCCCTCCAGATCGGCGAGCTCAAGAGGCAACAGGACAGGCCGTACTTTGTCCCGGAGCGCGAGGCCCAGCTCATCGAGCGACTGCTCGCCCTGAATACCGGCCCGCTCACCGCGGATGCCCTCCGCGCCGTCTGGCGCGAGATCCTCTCCGCCTCGCTGGCGCTCGAGAACCCGCTTCCCGTCGGCTACCTTGGTCCCGCGGGAACCTTCACCCACGTGGCGGCCATGCGCCGCTTCGGCACGTCGGCCCAGCTGATTCCGCTGCGGAGCATCGCGGATGTCTTCGAGGAGGTCGAGCGCGGGCGCGCGGAGTGCGGCGTGGTGCCCGTCGAGAACTCGACCGAGGGTCCCGTCAACATCACCCTGGACCGGCTCATCGAGTCCGAGGCGGTGATCACGGGGGAGCTCACGCTCGACATCAGCCAGCATCTCCTCTCCCGGGCCACGGAGCTCGCGGAGATCAAGATCGTGTGCTCCCACCCCCAAGGGCTCGCCCAGACCCGCCAGTGGCTGCTCGCCCACCTGCCCGAGGCGCGCCTTGAAGAGATGTCCTCCACCACCGCCGCCGCCGAGCGCGCCAAGGACGATCCCACGGTGGCCGCGGTGGCCTCGGAGCTGGCCGCCCGCACCTATGACGTGCCCGTGCTCAGGCGGCGGATCGAGGACAACCCTTCCAACAGCACGCGCTTCCTGGTCATAGGCCGGAGAGCGGTGGGACCAACGGGACGTGACAAGACGTCCATCCTCTTTTCCATGAAGAACGAGCCGGGCGTGCTCTACAGCATTCTCCAGCCATTCGCGGCCCGGCGACTCAACCTGACCAAGATCGAATCGCGACCGACCAAGCGGCGCCCGTGGGAATACGTGAACTTCGTCGACTTCGAAGGACACCGCGACACCGATGATGTCAGGGCCGTCCTCGATGAGGTGAAGGCGCGCTGTCAGTTCCTCAAGATCCTCGGGTCCTACCCGGCCGCCTAAGGAGCCGCTCATGCCCGTGTCCTGGGAATCCATCGCCAACGACCACATCCTCGGCATCGCCCCCTACGAGCCGGGCAAGCCGATCGAGGAACTCGAGCGCGAGTTCGGCCTCACGGATGTAATCAAGCTCGCCTCGAACGAGAATCCTCTGCCGCCTTCGGAGCGTGTCCTCAAGGCCATCTCCGACGCCCTCACCCATCTCAATCGCTATCCGGACGGCAGCGCCCACTACCTTCGGATCGCCCTGGCCCGCCGCCACGGGCTCGCGGCCGACCAGATCATCATGGGCAACGGCTCGAACGAGCTCATCGAGCTCGTCGTCCGCGCCTTCCTGCGCCCGGGGGAGGAGGCGGTGATCCCGCACCCGTCCTTCGTCGTCTATCCCATGATCGTCCAGGCCGCGGGGGGCATTCGCGTGGTGGTGACGCTGAAGGACCACCGGCTGGACCTGGAAGCCATGGCCCGCGCCATCACCCCCATGACCAAGCTCGTGTTCGTGGCCAACCCGAACAACCCGACGGCCACGGTGGTCACCGCCGAAGAGGTGACGACCTTCATGGCGCGGGTGCCGGACAAGGTCATCGTCATCTTCGACGAGGCCTATTTCGAGTTCGCGCAGGGCCCGGACTTCCCGGACTCCCTGAGCTTCATGAAGCACGGGCGCAAGGTGGTGGTGTTGCGGACCTTCTCCAAGGCGGCGAGCCTGGCCGGGCTGCGCGTGGGCTACGCCATGGCCGACCCCGACTGCGTGGCCCTGCTCAATCGGATCCGGCAGCCCTTCAACATCAACTCCCTGGCCCAGGTGGCCGCCCTCGCCGCCCTCGAGGACGACTCGCACATCCTCGAGTGTCTCCGCATGAACGAGGCGGGCCGGCACTTCCTCTGCGACGAGTTCACCTCGATGGGCGTGAAGTACGTCCCCTCGCGCGCGAACTTCATCCTCGTCGACGTGGCACGGTCGGGCAGCGACATCTTCCAGCGGCTCCTCAAGGAGGGTGTCATCGTCCGGCCCATGTCGAGCTTCGGGATGGAGACGGCGCTGCGCATCACCATCGGGACGCCGGAGGAGAACCGCCGGCTCGTCAAGGCGCTCAAGAAGGTGCTCGCGGAGGGTAAGGCCGGGTGATCCGCCGGCTCACCATCGTCGGACTCGGGCTTCTCGGGGGCTCGGTCGCGAAGGCGGCGCGGGCGGAATCGCTCGCGCGGGAGATCGTCGCGGTGGGCCGTCGCGTGGCGAGCCTCGAGCCCGCCCTCGCCGACGGAACCGTGGACCGGATCACCACCGATATCGCCGAGGGCGTGGCCGAGGCGGATCTCGTCGTCCTCGCCACCCCGGTGGCCACCTTGGCCGCCCAGCTTCCCGCCGTCTGGGGCGCCGCCGCCGAGGGCGCCCTCATCACGGATGTCGGCAGCGTCAAGACCCGCATCGTCCGTACGGCCGAGGCCCTGGCCGCCGAGCGCCCGCTCGCCTTCATTGGTGGCCATCCCATGGCCGGCTCCAATCTCGCGGGCTATGGCGTGGCGCGGGCGGATCTGTTCCGCGGGGCCCTCGTCATCCTCACCCCGACCGAGCGCACGGGCGTCGATGCTCTCAAGCGCGCGAGTGAGTTCTGGGAGGCGGTGGGCGGCCGCGTCATGAGCCTCGACCCCGCCACCCATGACCGCGCGGTGGCCGCGGTGAGCCATCTCCCGCATCTCGTGGCCGACGCTCTCGTGGCCGCCGTCGACCGCATGGATCCACAGTTCTTCGACGTGGCCGCGCGCGGCTTCAAGGACACCACGCGGATCGCCGCCTCCGACCCCGTGATGTGGCGCGATATCTTCGAGCAGAATCGCGAGGCCTTGGCCGAGGCGCTGGCCGTCTTTCGCGGAGTCCTCACGGAGCTGGAAGAGCTCGTCCGCTCGGGCGACCGCGCGCGCATCGATGCCGAGCTCGAGCGCATCCGGGCCATGCGGGAGCGGCTCGGATGAGGATACGGGTCCAGCCGGTGACGAGGCTCTCCGGCACCCTCGAAGTGCCCGGCGACAAGTCGATCTCCCACCGGGCCGCCCTCCTCGGCGCCATCGCGAACGGGCGCACGGAGATCACCGGCTATCTGGATGGCGAAGATTGCCTCAACACGCTCCGGGCCGTCGAGAAGCTGGGCGTGCTCGTCACGCGCAAGGGCCCCGGACACTACCTCGTGGACGGCGTGGGGCTCCTAGGCCTGCGCGAGCCCGAGGACGTCCTCGACTGCGGCAATTCGGGAACAAGCGCCCGCCTCCTCTTGGGTCTCCTCGCGGGCCAGCCCTTCTGGACCTTCCTCACGGGAGACGCCTCCCTGAGGCGGCGGCCCATGAAGCGCGTGGCCGAGCCGCTCGCCGCCATGGGTGCGACCTTCGTGGGACGCCAGGAGGCGGGACGGCTTCCCCTCGGCGTGCGGGGGGCGCGGCCTCTGCGAGCCTGCGCCTATGCCTCGCCGGTCGCCTCCGCCCAGATCAAAACCGCTCTGCTCCTGGCCGGGCTCTGGGCCGATGGACCCGTCAGCGTGACCGAGCCGGCCCAGTCCCGTGATCACACGGAGCGGATGCTGGCCGGCTTTGGCGCTCGGCTGTCCGTGGAGTGGCGCACGGTGACGATCACGCCGGGCGGCGAGCTTCGCGGCCAGGCCGTGGCCGTTCCCGGCGATATCTCGTCGGCCGCCTTCCTTCTCGTCGCGGGCGCCCTCGTGGCGGACAGTCGAGTGACCGTGGCCAGAGTGGGCGCGAATCCGACGCGGGCGGGTCTCCTCGAGGTGCTCGAATCGATGGGCGCGCGCGTGGAGCGACATGGCGCGTCGGCCGCGGCCGGCGAGCCCGTGGCCGACCTGACCACGTCCAGCACCGCGCTCCACGGCACGCAGATCGGCGGCGAGCTCATTCCGCGCCTGATCGACGAGGTGCCCATCCTGGCCGTGGCGGCCTGCGCCGCGGCCGGCCGTACCCGCATCACCGATGCCGCGGAGCTCCGCGTGAAGGAGTCGGACCGGATCGGCGCCATTGCCGTCGAGCTCGGGCGCATGGGCGCCCGCATCGCCGAGAGGCCTGATGGCCTCGACATCGAGGGAGGGATCCGGCTTCAGGGGGCCGCGGTGGGAAGCGGCGGCGACCACCGGATGGCTATGGCGCTCGTGGTGGCGGGTCTCATGGCCGAGGGGGAGACCGTGGTCGAGGACACGGCGTGCATCAACACGTCCTATCCCGGCTTCGTGGCGGCCATCAATGCCCTGGCGGGACGGGTGTGTGCCGAGGAGATGCCCTGAAGCGACAGCCCGTCGTCACCATTGACGGACCAGCCGCGGCCGGCAAATCCACGGCCGCGCGCGAGCTCGCCCGTCGGCTCGGCTTCAAGCTGCTCGACACGGGGGCTCTCTATCGCGCCCTGGCCTGGGCCGTCAGAGAGGCGGGCGTGTCCGCGGATGACCCATCCGCCATTCGGTCCGTGCTCGAGAAGACCACCGTCGACCTCGACGGCGGCCGCGTGCTCGTCAATGGCCGGGACGTCAGCGGCGAGCTCCGGGCGCCCGAGCTGGGCATGCTGACCTCCCGCTTGACTCGGCTCCAGATGGTCCGTGACAAGCTGACCCCGCTCCAGCGTCAGCTGGCCAGCGCGGGCGGGGTGGTGCTCGAGGGTCGGGACACGGGCAGCGTGGTGTGTCCCGAGGCGGAGGTGAAGTTCTACCTCGACGCCGATCTCGACGAGCGCGCGAGGCGCCGGCGCGACGAGCTCGCGGCCAGCGGCCTTCCCGCCCCCTTCGAGACGGTCAGGGCCGAAGTGAGGCAGCGGGATCGGCAGGACATGGAGCGCGAGCTGGCGCCGCTCGTCAGACCCGAGGGCGCCCTGGTGCTCGATTCGACCGCGCTCTCTCCAGAGGCCGTCGTCGAGCGGATGCTCGACGCGGTGGAACAGGCGCGATGCTGTACACGATCCTGAAGCCGATCGCCGTCGTGCTGATGCGCTGGTGGCTGGGCCTCCAGGTTCGCGGGGCCGAGCATGTGCCGGCCGCGGGGCCGGTGCTGGTGGTCTCGAACCATCAGAGCGTGCTCGACCCGCCCCTCATCGGGGCATCGACGTCGCGGACCCTGCATTTCATGGCCAAGGTGGAGCTGTTCCGGATTCCCGGCTTCGGCTGGCTGATCCGGAATCTCAACGCGCATCCGGTGAGACGCGAGGGATCGGACCCGAAGGCGCTCAGGACGGCCGCCCGGCTGCTCGAGGAGGGCGAGGCGCTTCTCGCTTTTCCGGAGGGCACGCGCAGCCGTGACGGCTCGTTGGGCGAGGGCAAGCCCGGCATCGGGATGCTGGCCGTCCTGACCGAGGCGCCGGTGGTGCCGACCTATGTGACGGGAACGCTGCACGCGCTGCCCAGGGGGAGCTGGTGGCCGCGCCGGTCTAAGGCGCGCGTGAGCTTCGGACCCGCGCTACACTTCAAGCCCGACCCTGGACCGGCCCGGAAGGAGCGGTATCGGGAGGCGGCGCAGGAGATGATGCGCGCCATCGCGCAGTTGCAGGAGCAAGACATCAAGTCGCAGGCAGCGAGCAGCGGGCAGTCGCAGCACGACGTCAGGGGCGGCCGGTAGCCGCCGCTCCGGCGATATCCATCAAGGGAGGAAGCACCGGATTATGGAGACGGAGAACCGGGAGTCGCGGGGCCTCGCAGGGGGGCAGAGGGAGGTGGACAACGGCCCCGAGGAGAGCATGGAGGACTGGTTCAAGCGGGGAGTGGGCGACATCGAGGAAGGCGAGGTCGTCCGCGGCCGGGTGGTCGAGGTACGCGATAGCGAGGTCCTCGTGGACATCGGCTACAAGAGCGAGGGGACCATCGCCATCGAGGAGTTCCGCCACGCGGGCACCCTTCCCAAGGTGGGCGAGGAGATCGAGGTCTACCTCGAGTCCAAGGAGGACAGCGAAGGGCTGATCGTCCTCTCCAAGGACAAGGCCGACAAGATCAAGGTGTGGGACGCCATCTCCAAGTCCCATGACAGCGGCACGCCGGTAGAGGGGAAGGTGGTGGAGGTCGTCAAGGGCGGTCTCTCCGTCGACGTGGGAGTGCGCGCCTTCCTGCCCGGATCGCAGGTCGACCTCCGGCCCGTCAAGAATCTGGGCTCCATGCTCGGCCAGATCATCCGCGCCAAGGTCATCAAGCTCAACCGTCGCCGCGGCAATGTCGTGCTCTCGCGCCGCGCCGTCCTCGAGGAGGAGCGGGAGGAGAAGCGGAAGCACACGCTCTCCGTCCTCTCGGAGGGCATGGTGCTCACGGGCGCCGTCAAGAACATCACCGACTACGGCGCCTTCATCGATCTGGGCGGCATCGACGGTCTGCTCCACGTGACGGACATGTCCTGGGGGCGGGTGGGTCACCCCTCGGAGATCTTCCAGATCGGCGACCAGGTCGAGGTCGTGGTCCTGCACTTCGACCGCGAGACCGGACGCGTCTCCCTCGGGTACAAGCAGAAGTCCTCCGACCCGTGGGCCATCGTCGACGCGCGCTTCCCCGTGGGAGCCAAGGTGCAGGGGCGCGTGGTCAGCCTGACCAACTACGGCGCCTTCATCGAGCTCGAGCCTGGGGTAGAAGGGCTCGTCCACGTCTCCGAGATGTCGTGGACGCGGCGGGTCCGCCATCCGTCGAAGATCGTCAATGTCGGCGACATGGTCGATGTCCTGGTGCTGGACGTGAACAAGGCCACCAAGCGGATCTCCCTCGGCATGAAGCAGGTGGAGGCCGATCCGTGGGCGACCATCGACGAGCGCTACAAGCCGGGCGAGCGCGTGCAGGGCAAGGTGCGCAACCTCACCGATTTCGGCGCCTTCGTCGAGCTGGAGCCGGGGGTGGACGGCCTCCTGCACATCTCGGACATGTCGTGGACCCGCAACATCGGGCATCCGTCCGAGATTCTCAAGAAGGGCCAGCCCATCGAGACGCAGATCCTGAACGTGGACAGGGACAACAAGCGGATCTCCCTGGGGATCAAGCAGATCCAGCCCGATCCCTGGGAGTCCGTGGCCCAGCGCTATCCCATGGGCTCGCGGGTGACCGGCAAGATCGTGCGGCTGACGGACTTCGGCGCCTTCGTCGAGCTGGAGCCAGGTGTCGATGGCCTGCTCCACGTCTCGCAGATGTCGAACCGCCCCATCGCTGCACCGTCGGACCTCGTCAATGTCGGCGACGAGCTCACCCTCATGGTCATCCGGGTCGACCCCAATGAGCGGCGCATCGGGCTGAGCCTCAAGGACGTGGCCGCCGCCATCATGGAGGAACCGTCACAGGCCGAGGGCCGCGGGCGGGGCAAGGGCCGGAAGCGTCGCGGCGGAGACGATTTCGAGGATGAGGAGGAATAGGGGCGCCATGGAGGAGCAGCCATGACCTCACGTGCCCGCATCGCCCTGACCGCGATCGGGCTGACCGTGGGAATCCTCGTGCTCTTCGTGGGCACGGTCTGGCTCCTCATGGCCACGGTGAGTGAGGACGGGCTGCCCACGGGCGGCGCCAAGGTCGCCGTCGTCGAGATCGAGGGCATCATCCTCGACGGCGGCCAAGCCGTGCGCGATCTGCGCGAGCACAGTGACAATCCCTCCGTCAAGGCGGTCGTGGTGCGCATCAATAGCCCGGGTGGCGTGGTGGCGCCCACCCAGGAGATCTTCTCGGCCATCCAGCGGCTCCGGAAGGCCGGCAAGCCCGTGGTCGCCTCGCTGGGGGCGGTGGCGGCCTCCGGCGGCTATTACGTGGCCACGGCCTGTGACCGGGTCTACGCCAATCCCGGCACGTTGACGGGCTCGATCGGGGTGGTCATGCAGATGGCCAACCTCCAGGGGCTCTTCAAGAAGGTCGGCGTGGAATACGTCGTCATCAAATCGGGCGCCTTCAAGGATGTGGGCAACTTCTCGCGCCAGATGACTCCTGAGGAGCGACAGATCCTCCAGGCGCTTCTCGACGATGTCTACGGGCAATTCGTGGACGCGGTGGCCGAAGGCCGCGGGCTCGAGCGAAAGGACGTCCTTGCTTTCGCCGACGGCCGTATCTACTCCGGACAGCAGGCGCAGGCGCTCAAGATGGTGGACGAGCTCGGTGGCTACGAGGACGCCATCGAGGCGGCGGCCAAGCTCGCCAACATCCCCGGCCGGCCCAAGATCGTCTATCCGCGCCGCAAGTTCTCTTTCCGCGATCTGATGGAGAACCGCCTGGGCCTTGGCGGCGCCGCCGGCCAGCTCCTGCCCGTTCTGTCGGGCATCCGCACCCCCCTCTACCTCATGCAGTAGCCGTAAACCCCTGCTCTACTTGACAATCTTTCGCCGGGCATGCTACGGTCACGAAGTCGGGTATGGACCCTGACCGAAATGGCTGGATGACCAAGGCAGGGTTCCCGTGGAGGGAGCGGGCTCATGACCAAAGCGGATCTCATCGAGGAAGTCTCCAAGCTGTCAAGCCTGACCAAGAAGGAGACGGAGCTGATCGTCAACACCGTCTTCGACAACATCACCGACGCCCTCGCCAAGGGAGACAAGGTGGAGTTGCGCGGCTTCGGCAGCTTCCGCATCCGTCATCGCAACTCCCGCAAGGGCCGCAACCCGAAGACCGGAGACAGCGTCAGCGTTCCCGAGAAGCGGGTGCCCTTCTTCAAGGTCGGCAAGAGGCTTCGCGAGCTGGTCAACACCTAAGAGCCCGCCTGCCCGACCAGCGTGGACCGACTCTGGGCGCCGTGGCGGATGACCTACGTCGAGTCCGCCGGGGCCCCGCCCTCCGCTTCCGCGGGCTGCATCTTCTGTGACGCGCTGGCCGGCGGCGATGACCGGCGCGCCCTCATCCTTCGTCGTTCTCCTCACGCCTTTCTCATCCTGAACAAGTTTCCGTACGCCTCGGGGCACGTCATGGTGGTGGTCACGCGCCATGTCGGCAATCTCGAGGACGCGACCTTGGAAGAGCTGGGGCAAGCCATGGACATGGTGCAGGTCGCGGTGAGGGGCATTCGCGCGGCGTACAAGCCGGACGGATTCAACGTGGGCGCCAACCAGGGGCGGGTGGCCGGAGCCGGCATCATTGGCCATCTGCATCTGCACATCGTCCCGCGCTGGAACGGGGACACGAACTTCATGCCCGTGATCGGCGACACGCGGGTCCTACCAGAAACCCTCGACACCACCTACGACCGGCTGCACGCGGCACTCGGAGCGTGAGGGACCTCGCGGCCGAGCTGTCTCCCATGATGCGGCAGTACCGGGAGCTCAAGCAGCGCTACCCGGACTACCTCCTGTTGTTCCGGCTCGGCGATTTCTACGAGATGTTCTTCGAGGACGCCCAGCTGGGCGCCCGCCTGCTCCAGCTCACCCTGACCTCGCGCCAGAAGGGGGAGGGCGCCATCCCCATGGCGGGCATTCCGCATCACGCCGCCGAGACGTACATCGCGCGCTTGATCCGGGCCGGCCGCAAGGTGGCGGTGTGCGAGCAGATGGAGGCGGCGGCCAAGGGCAAGAAGCTGGTCCGCCGCGAAGTCGTGCGCATCGTCACCCCGGGCACCATCACCGATCTCCAGCACCTCGATGGCGCGGCCAACAACTATCTCCTGACCGTCCACCGGGCGGGCCCGCGCGCGCCTCTGGGCCTGGCCCTCGTGGACGTCTCCACCGGCGATTTCTGGGCCGGCGAGGCCTCGGACGAGGGCGGCGCCCTCCTGGAGGCGGCTCTGCTGAGGCGCCCCGCCGAGGTCCTCCTCGCCCGGGATGGCGACGGGAGTCTCGCGGCACACCTGGGTAGCCTCGGCCTCCCTGTGACCCACGGAGAGCCCTCCTGGTTCTCTCTGAAGCCGGCACGGGAGGCGCTGGCCGCCCAGCTCAAGGTGACCACCCTCGAAAGCTACGGCGTGGGGGACATGACCTCGGGACTTCAGGCCGCGGGCGGCGCGCTCGCCTATCTCCGCGAAACCCAGGGCCATGCCCTCGGGCATCTGACGCGGCTGCAGCGGCTGGTTCCGGGGGATAGCATGGTCCTGGACCCGACGGCGGTCGCCACGCTCGAGCTCTTCGAGACCGCCCAGGACGGTGGCGTCCGGGGCTCGCTCCTCGCGACCATGGACAGGACGGAGACGCCGATGGGCGCCCGCCTGCTCCGGCAGTGGCTCCTCCGGCCGCTCGTCGACGCGGGCGCCATCGCGCGACGCCAGGAGACGGTGGCCGCGCTCGTCGAGGAGCCGGCGCGGCGGGCCGCCCTTCGCGCGCGACTGCGCGGCATCGGCGACCTCGAGCGCCTGGCGAGTCGGGCTGCCCTGGGGCACGCGCATGCCCGCGACCTTGTCGGCCTTCGCGCTTGCCTGACGGCATTGCCGCGGCTCCGCGAGGAGCTCGCGCAGCTTCCGGCCTCCGTTGTCGCCTCGCTCGGCGAGGAGATCTCCGCGCTGCCCGCCCTCGCCAAGCTGCTCGCCGAGGCGCTCGAAGACGAGCCGCCGCTCGGACTCAAGGAAGGTGGGATCATCCGGGAAACGTGGTCGGAGGAGCTCCGGGAGATCAAGAGCGGGGCGCAGGAGGCGCGGCAGTGGATAGCCTCGCTGGAGACGCGCGAGCGCCAGCGCACCCAGATCCCCACGCTGCGCGTCCGCTTCAATCGGGTGTTCGGCTACGGCATCGAGATCTCGAATACGCACGCGGCCAAGGTGCCGGAGGAGTATGTTCGGCGGCAGACCCTGGTGGGGGCGGAGCGCTACATCACGGCCGAGCTCAAGGAGCACGAGGGCCGGGTGCTCGGTGCGGAAGAGCGCATGGCGCGCCTCGAGCTCGAGCTCTTCCAGGAGGTGCGCGCCGCCGTGGCCGCCGAAGCGGAAACCCTCCTGCGCACCGCGCAGGCCGTGGCTGCTCTCGACGCGCTCGCCTCGCTCGCCGAGGTCGCCCACGAGCGCGGGTATACCCGGCCTCAGGTCGACGACGGTCTCGTCCTCGACATCCGCGACGGGCGCCATCCTGTCCTTGATGCGGCGGCCGAGCGTCCCTTCACTCCGAACGACCTCCTTCTCGACCCCGCCCAGGAGCAGGTGCTCATCCTCACCGGCCCGAACATGAGCGGCAAGAGCGTCTTCATGCGCCAGGCCGCCCTCCTGGTGATCCTGGCCCAGGTGGGCAGCTTCCTCCCCGCGCGTGCGGCGCGGATCGGCGTGGTGGATCGCGTCCTCACGCGCGTGGGCGCGCAGGACAATGTCGCCCGGGGCCAGAGCACGTTTCTCGTGGAGATGGTCGAGACGGCGAGCATTCTTCACAACGCCACGGAGCGAAGCCTGATATTGCTGGACGAGGTGGGACGCGGCACCTCGACCTTCGACGGGCTGGCCATCGCGTGGGCGGTGACGGAGGAGCTCCACGAGCGGGGCCGCGGGGCCAAGGTTCTCTTTGCCACCCACTACCACGAGCTGACGGCCCTGGCCGAACGGCTTCCCCGCGTGCGGAATTTCCACGTGGCCGTCAAGGAATGGAATGACGAGATCATCTTCCTCCACAAGGTCTGCCCCGGCGGCACCGACCGCTCCTACGGCATCCAGGTCGCGCGGCTCGCCGGTCTGCCCGCGGGCGTCATCGCCCGCGCGCGGGAGATCCTCGCCGAGCTCAGCGAGCAGAGCCGCGCGCCCGTCTCCGGCGAGTCCACGGGTCAGGCCGAGCGCTCCCAGCTCGGGCTCTTCCCGCCCGCGCCCGATCCCGTGCTGAAGGAGCTGCTGGCCCTCGAGGTCTCGACGCTCACGCCCCTGCAGGCCCTCAATCTCCTGCACGAGTGGCAGCAGCGGCTGCGCTCCCAGCCATGAGCCGCATCCGACTCTTGCCCGATCACCTGGTGAACAAGATCGCCGCGGGCGAGGTGGTGGAGCGTCCCGCCTCCGTGGTCAAGGAGCTGGTGGAGAACGCCATCGACGCCGGCAGCACCGCGATCACCGTCGAGCTCAAGGACGCCGGGCGCCAGCTCATCCGCGTCACCGACGACGGCATGGGCATGGACGCGGGCGACATCGAGCTGGCCTTGCAGCGTCACGCCACCTCCAAGATCGCCGACGAAGCGGACCTGGGGGCCATCGCCTCCCTCGGCTTCCGCGGCGAGGCCCTGCCCGCCATCTGCGCGGTGAGCCGATTCCAGATCACCTCCTGCCTTCGCGGCGTGACTACGGGAACGCGCGTGCGCGGAGCGGGCGGGGACATCGCCGACCGTCTCGCCATCGAGGCGCCGCCGGGTACCACCGTCGAGACCCAGGACCTCTTCTTCAATACGCCGGCCCGGCTCAAGTTCCTCCGGAGCGCCCCCGCCGAGCTGGCGGCCGCGCTGCGGCTGCTGGAAGGCCTGGCCCTGGCAAGGCCGGACCTTCGCCTGCGTGTCATCCACAATGGCCGTGTCACCCTCATGGCGCCGGCGGTGAGCTCGCTGCGAGACCGCGTAGGGGCGCTCAGAGGCTTCGAGCTGGCCCAGGCCATGCTCGAGGTGGACCGGACGCAGGGCAGCATCAGGGTCGAGGGGCTCGCGGTGCCGCCCCAGCTCGCGCGCGGGAACCGTGACGAGATGACCCTGATCGTCAATGGCCGCTCGGTCCGGGACACGGCGCTCCTGCAGACCTTGATCGAGGCCTACCGGCCCATGCTCGCGCGCCACGAATTCCCTTCGGCCGTGCTCCTCATCTCTCTGCCGCCCCAGGAGCTGGACGTCAATGTCCATCCGACCAAGGCTTGGGTTCGCTTCCGCTCTCCTCGGCTGGTCCAGGAGGCGGTCTTCCTCGCGACGCAGGACGCTCTGCGCTCCCGACGGGTCGTCCAGCCTCAGCAAGGGCTCGCGACACCCGCGATGGATCTCGATCAAGCCCTCGCGTCCTCCTCCGAGTCC
The DNA here is from genome assembly GCA_036002485.1 of Candidatus Methylomirabilota bacterium. Classification (NCBI taxonomy): domain Bacteria; phylum Methylomirabilota (SeqCode); species Candidatus Methylomirabilota bacterium. The sequence continues at coordinate 36,058 of DASYTI010000029.1, forward strand.
GCGACCTTTCCCCAGGGCGGGCTCTTCCAGGAGACCCCGGCGGCCTACGAGTCGGTTGGTCCGGGGCGATTCGGCCTGGTCGTCGGCCAGCTCCAGGACACCTTCATCGTCTCGGCCAGCGAAGAGGAAGTCTTCTTCATCGATCAGCACGTGGCGCATGAGCGCGTGCTCTTCGAGCAGCTGCGTCGCGATCTCCTCGCGGGCCCGCTGCCCTCGCAGGCGCTGCTCTTCCCGCAATCGCTGGATCTCGGGCCAGGCCAGGGAGCTCTGCTGCAGCAATGGGCGGCCGACCTCGGGCGCCTGGGCTTCGCCCTCGAGGACTTCGGCGGTCGGAGCGTGCTGCTCCGGGCCGTGCCCTCGCTCCTCAAGGGCGAGGAGCCACGACGGCTCATCGAAGAGCTCCTGGGCGAGGTGGGCGGAGCCTCGCCCGCCGAGGGCGCGCCGCTCATCGATCGCGCGCTCAGCTTCGTGGCCTGCCACGCGGCGATCAAGGCCCACGCTCCGCTCCAGCGCGAGGAGATGACCCGTCTCATCGCCGACCTGTCGGGAACCGATACCCCGTATTTCTGCCCGCACGGGCGGCCCATCGTCTCCCGGCTCTCCCTCAAGGAGATCAAGCGGGAGCTCCGCCGCACATGGTGAAGACCCCGCCGCTCCTCGTGATCGTGGGGCCGACGGGCGTCGGCAAGACGGCGGTGGCGGTGCGCCTTGGCCAGCGCCTGCCCATGGAGATCGTGAGCGCGGATTCCCGTCAGGTTTACCGGGGCATGGACATCGGCACGGGCAAGCCCACGCCCGCCCAGCGGGCGGCGGTGAGCCATCATCTTCTCGATCTGATCCGCCCCGACGAGCGCTACCATGCCGCGCGCTTCCGACGCGATGCCCTCGAGGCCATCACGAGCATCGAGTCGCGCGGGAAGCTTGCCGTGGTCGTGGGCGGCACCGGCCTGTATGTCCGCGCTCTCCTCAAAGGCCTCGACGCGGCGCCTCCCGCCGATCCTGCCCTCAGAAGCTCGCTCGAGTCCCTGGCCGGAAAACAGGGGAGTGGCGCGCTTCACGCCAGGCTGGCCTCTCTCGATCCGCCCGCGGCCGCGCGCCTCCATCCCAATGACCGGGTCCGTCTCATCCGTGCCCTCGAGAAGCATGCGAGCGGGGGCGGGAGCAAGGTGAGCCGGGGAGAAAGCTGGGGGCGCCGCACGTCACCCTGGCGGATCCTGGAGATTGGTCTCACGCGGGAGCGCCACACCCTCAACCAAAGTCTCAAGGTTCGGGTTGAAGGGATGGTGGCCGATGGGATGATGGATGAGGTGCGCCGGCTCCTGGCCGCGGGTTATGATGCGGGGTCACCGGGCATGAACGGCATCGGCTACCGGCAGTTCGTCGCGGTGTTGAGAGAGCAGCTGGACGAGGCCGAGGCGGTGAGGCTGATGGTGCGGGACACCCAGCGTTATGCCAAGCGCCAGATGACATGGTTCCGGCGAGACGCCGAGACCCACTGGCTGGACGTGGACCGGGCAGGCGGCATCGAGGGTACGGCCGAGGCCATTGGCAAGCTCTTCACACGGGAGGGATGGATCGAGTGAGCGTATGGGAGTGAGGCCAAGGGAAAGGGCGCTGCTCGCGGCGCTGAGGCTGCCCAAGCAGCGGCGATTCGAAGTCGAGGAGTCCCTCGATGAGCTCGGCCGCCTGGCCGAGTCGGCGGGGGCGGAGGTGGTGGGTCGCATCACTCAGGAGCGCTCCGCTCCCACGCCCAAGCTCTATTTCGGGAAGGGCAAGGTCGACGAGCTCAAGGCCTCCTCCCAGCGCCAGGCGGCCAACCTGATGATCTCCGACGATCCGCTCTCGCCCATGCAGGAGCGGAACCTCGGCGGCTCCCTCGGTCTCAAGGTCATCGACCGCACCGCGCTCATCCTGGACATCTTCGCCCAGCGGGCGCGCACCATGGAGGGCAAGCTCCAGGTCGAGCTGGCCCAGCTCTCGTATCTGCTCCCGCGCCTCGTCGGCCAGTGGAAGCACCTGGAGCGCCTGGGGGGCGGCATCGGCACCCGGGGTCCCGGCGAGACGCAGCTCGAATCCGATCGCCGCATGATCCGGCACCGGATCCAGAAGATTCGCGGCGATCTCAACCGGGTGCGCACCCATCGGCGGCTCTTGCGCGACCGACGCAAGGCCTCGGGGTTGCCCGTGGCCGCGCTCGTCGGCTACACCAATGCGGGCAAGACGACGCTCCTCAACCAGCTCACGGGCGCCGGGCACATGGCCGCCGATCAGCTCTTCGTGACCCTCGACCCCACCGCCCGGCTCGTCTCGCGGGCGGGGCATGCGCCGTTCATCCTGACGGACACCGTCGGCTTCATCCGCAAGCTTCCGCATCAGCTGGTGGCCGCCTTCAAGGCCACCCTCGAGGAGCTCGAAGAAGCCGATATCTTGGTGCACGTGGTGGACGCGAGCCACCCGGGGCTGGAGGAGCAGATGACGGCCGTCGACCGGCTCCTGACCGAGCTCGAGCTCAGCGGCCGACCCAGCATCGTGGCGCTCAACAAGGTCGACCGGCTGGATGCCGACGTGGCGATCGAGGCGCTCGTGAACCGCTTCGACGGGGTGGCGATCTCCGCGCGTACCGGGCAGGGCGTCGACCGGCTCCTGGACCGCGTCGGGCAGGCCCTGGGGCCGCGGGTCCAGCGCGTGACCCTCCGCATTCCGTATCGGGACGGGCCCGCCCTCGCCCACTGCTATGCACGCGGCCGGGTCGTGGCGCGCAGCGACGACGCCGATGGCATTCGTCTCGAGGTCGAGCTGGCCCCGCGCCTCCTGGGTCCCGTGGAAGCCTACCGCCAACCGGCCTGAGGGTACTGGGCCAATTTGCTTCGCCAGATCAACTCAGCTCTCGTCTCGGGGCTGTGCCCCTCAACTCGAACGGCCACGTTCTCGGTCGGGCCTCGTCTGGCTCGCAACTTGACCCAGTACCGTTTCACGGAACTGACGGCCGAAGTGGTAGAATCGAGCCTCGTCCGCAGCGGATGATCGTATGGGACTTGCCAACTGGCTGACGACTCTTCGCATCCTGCTCATCCCCGTGTTCGTGACGCTGCTCGTGTACCGGCGGCCGGGATGGGCCTTCCTGGTCTTCTGCGCAGCGAGCCTGACCGACATGCTGGACGGCTACATCGCCAGGAAACGGGGCACGCAGACGCGGCTGGGGGCCTTCCTCGACCCCGTGGCGGACAAGCTCCTCATGACCTCGGCCTTCGTGACGCTGACGTATCTCAAGGTCATACCCTTCTGGATCGCCGCCGTGGTGGTGAGCCGCGACCTGATCCTGAGCGTGGGCGTTCTCGTCATTCATGTGGCCGGTGGTACGGTGCACCCCTCGCCGAGCTGGCTCGGCAAGGCCTCGACCCTCTGTCAGGTCGCCACCGTGGTCTCGGCCATGGCGGCCTATTACTTCAAGATCCTGCCCGGCGCGCCACGGGCCGCCGCGTGGGTCATGGCCTTCTTCACCATCGGCTCGGGGTTGCAGTATCTCGTCCAGGGCCTCAAGCAGCTCAACCCCCCCGCGGATCCGCTCCAGGATCAGGTGCACGCCGAGCATGACCAGCTGCGCTCCTAGCCAGGCCGAGGGCGTCTTCGTCGCCTCCGTGCGGCCCCGGAGCGCGGCCGCGCGCGCGGGTCTCCGCCCCGGCGATCGCATCGTCGCCATCAATGGCGCCCCGCTGCGCGACGCCATCGACTTCCACTTTCACGCCGGTGAGGCCCGGCTGCGTCTCCAGATCGAACGCGAGGGCCGCACGCGATATCACGGGATCGAGCGGGGCCGCGGCCAGGTGGGGCTCGAGCTCGAGGCGCCGCGCCCGGGCGAGATCGCGACCTGCGCGAACAAGTGCGTCTTCTGCTTCATCCATCAGCTGCCCAAGGGCATGCGTAAGAGCCTCTACGTCAAGGACGACGATTTCCGTCTCTCCTTCCTGCACGGCAACTACATCACCCTCACGGACCTCGAGGAGGCCGAGCTCCGCCGCATCGAGGAGCAGCGGCTCTCGCCCCTCTACGTCTCCGTCCACGCCACGGATCCCGACCTGCGCCATCGGCTCCTCGGCCAGCCCGCTCTCCGCGGGGAGCTCATGCCGCGCATGGAGCGTCTGGCCAAGGCCGGCATCGTCATGCACGCGCAGATCGTGCTCGTGCCCGACTGGAACGACGGTGGGCACCTGGAGCGCTCGATCCGCGACCTGGCGCGCCTGCATCCGCAGGTGGCGACCACGGCGGTGGTGCCCGTCGGGCTCACCCGCCACCGCGAGCGTCTCCCGCAGCTGCGCACCCTGACGGACGAGGAAGCGCGCCGGCTCGCCGAGATCGTCGAATCCTGGCAGGAGGAGTTTCTCCGCTCCCTGGGCAGCCGCTTCGTCTGGGCCTCGGACGAGGTCTATCTCCAGGCCGGGCGAGGGCTGCCGCGCACGGCCGCCTATGAGGGCTTCCCCATCCTGGAGGACGGCGTCGGACTCGTCCGGCGCTTCACCGACACCTTCGCCCAGGCCGCTCGACGCCTGCCCTCCCGCCTGGATGTCCCGCGTCGCGTGACGATCGTCACCGGCGAAATGTTCGCGCCTCTCCTTCGCCGTTTGCTTGCCGAGCTCTCCATCCGGGGGCTCGAGGTGACAGTCGCCCCCATCGCGAACGAGTGGTTCGGTCGCGGCATCGGCGTGGCGGGCCTCCTCACGGGCCGCGATATCCGCGAGCAGCTCGCCGGCCGGGACCTGGGTGAGCGAGTCCTCGTCCCCGCCGTCGCCGTCAGGGATGGCGACGGGGTCTTCCTCGACGACGTCACGCCCCCAGAGCTCTCGACGGCCCTCGGCGTCTCCACGCATGTCGTGGAGGCGACCGGCTCCGCTCTCATCGCGGCGCTCGCCGCCCGCTGACCCGGTCCTTCCGTGATCCGCCCCATCCTCGCGATCGTGGGCCGCCCCAATGTCGGCAAGTCCACCCTCTTCAACCGGCTGGTGGGGCGCCGCCGCTCCATCGTGCACGATGTGCCCGGGGTGACCAGGGACCGCCTCTACGGCACCGTCACTCACGAGCGCTGGCAGGCGACGGTGGTGGACACCGGCGGCTTCGACCCGAGCACGGAGTCCGATCTCGTGGCCGCCGTCCGCAGCCAGGTCATGCTCGCCATCGAGGAGGCCGATCTGGTGATCTTCGTCGTGGACGGGCGCGACGGGCTGACCGGCCTCGACGAGGAGATCGCGATTATCTTGCGAAAGAGCCGGCGCCCCGTCGTGCTGGCCGTGAACAAGATCGACGGGGCAGGGCAGGAGGGCGCGCTCGCCGATTTCTACCGCCTCGGCTTCCCGACGCTGCAGACCATCTCGGGCGAGCACGGCCGCGGGGTGGCCGAGCTCCTGGAGACCGCGCGCGATCAGGCGCCCCCGCCCGTCGTCGAGACCCACGTCGAGGGCGTCCGCGTGGCCATCATCGGCCGGCCCAATGTCGGCAAGTCCTCGCTCGTCAACGCCGTCCTCGGCGAGCCGCGCGTCCTCGTCCACGAGCTGCCCGGCACCACTCGCGATAGCGTGGACACGCCGGTCTCCTTCCGCGACCGCCCCTACCTGCTCGTCGACACGGCGGGCATCCGTCGCAAGGGGCGTGTCACGGAGACGCTCGAGAAGCTCTCCGTGGTCATGGCGCTCAAGAGCCTGGAGCGTGCTGACGTGGCCGTGCTCGTGATGGATGCCGCCGACGGCGTCACCGCGCAGGACGCTCACATCGCGGGCTACGCGCACGAGGCGGGGCGCGGCATCGTCCTGGCCGTCAACAAGTGGGACCTCGTGCCCCCGGACCTCGTGGGCAAGGCCGATGTCACCGCGCAGATCCACGAGCGGCTGCCCTTCCTCGACTATGCGCCGATCTGCTTCATCTCGGCGCTCAAGAGCTGGGGTCTTCGCGATCTCTTCGACACCGTCGACACCGTGGCGGCCGAGACGCGCAAGCGACTGCAGCCGGGCGAGCTGATCTCGATCATTCGTCAGGCCGTCGAGCGCCGACCGATCTCCTCTCACGGCGCGCCGCTGCGCATTCACAGCGTGCAGCAGGTCGCGGTCTCGCCGCCCACCTTCGCGGTGAAAGTGAACTGGGCGGGCAAGCTCCACTTCTCCTACGAGCGCTATCTCATCAATACGCTGCGCCACGCCGCCAGCTTCACCGGCTCGCCCATTCGCTTGCTCCTGCGTCACGCGCCTCGCAAGAAGGCAACGGGGGGTGGGCGCCGGCCGCGGCGGTAGCATCTGAAGTTCGAGCTGAGACGCTGCCGACGAGCCGGAGGCGAGGAGAGCGGCGAGGCGAGGGCTGAGATAGTTCGAGCTGAGACGCTGCCGACGAGCCGCAGGCGAGGAGAGCGGCGAGGCGAGGGCTGAGATACACCCTAAGTAGGCAGAACCCCTAGCAAAAATCGTTAGGCCCACTAGGGGACTGTGCTAACATCCCATCGGCGGCTCAGACCAGGACCCAACGAGGAATCATGGCAGCCAATCCCGAGCAGGACGAGTACCTGGACGAGGACGAGCGGGACGACATCGCCCAACGCAGCATTTTCTCTGCCGGGTGGTTCCGTGCCCTGCTCGTGTTGACCGTCCTGGCCATCGTGGTGGTCGTATCGCTGCCGTATCTCCTGAACTGGCTCGAGCCCACGCCGGCGGCGCCGCCCAAACCGCAGACCAAGGCGTCCGAGCCCGCTCCCGCTCCGGCTGCTCCTGCGCCGACGACGCCCGCCCCGACGGCGGGCACCGCGCAGCCCGCCAAGCCTGAGGCGACGGCTCCACCCGCGACGGCGCAGACGGAGGCGCCCAAGCCCGCGCCGGCCGCCCCGACTCCCGCCGATCGCCCGCTGGGCACGGCGCCGCTCCCCGCTGCTCCCGCTCAGGCGCCATCAGCCTCGACCGCCAAGGCCGCGCCCGCCAAGCCGGAGGCGGTCAAGCCTCCCGCGGTGGCTGCGGTGCCCAAGCGCGCGCCGACGCCCGCTCCCGCGGCCAGCGGAAGCTACTGGATACAGGTCGGAGCCTTCGTCCAGGAAAAGAATGCCGAGGCCCTGGCCAAGACGCTGCGCGCCGAGCAATTCCCCGTCGAGATCGCGCGCCTGAGCCGGGGCGGCGGCGGGGCGAGCGCCCCCGCCAAGGCCGTCGAATCGGCGGGGCAGAACCAGCTCGTCATCACGGGCACGACTCCGGATGCCGTCAATGCCGCGCTCAAGGGCAAAGGTACCGCGCAGGTCGTCAAGGGCGGCATCGTCGTCAATCCCGCCTATGACCTCGAAACGGCCATGTCACTCTCCTCGCAGCTCAAGAAAGAGGGCTTCAAGGTCGTCATCCGCCGCGCCAAGAGCGGCGCGACCACGCCGGCCCCCGCCACGGGAGGCGGCATCACGTATCACGTCGTGCGGGTCGGTGGCTTTGCCGACCCGGCCAAAGCCCAGCAGGCGCGCGCCGATCTGGAGGCCAAGGGCCATGCCGGCTTTGTCACCCGGGGCGCGCCCCGCTGATGGCGATCCTGCATTCGGATTCTGAGAGGGTCAGCAGGGCCGGGGCCAGGGCAGACGCGCGGCGCGAGTCGATCCCGATCGAGGGGAGGTGACGGTACTGACGAAGAATGATCTCATCAACGCGGTGGCGGCCCATGGACTGTCCAAGCGGCAGTCCGCGTCGGTGGTGGAGTCGCTGTTCGACATCATCTTCCGCTGCTTCGAGAAGGGCGAAGACGTGAAGATCGTCGGGTTCGGGCACTTCCGCATCCGGCGCAAGGCCTCGCGGCGCGGCCGCAACCCGCAGACCGGCGACAGCATCGAGATCACCGCCCGGAAGGTGCTGACCTTCAAGCCGAGCAAAGGGCTGAAGATCCGCATCAACCACCACGCGCAGTGACGGGAGCGCGGCGGCCGTGAGCGCCGAAGAGCCGGGGCGGGACATCGAGGCGCAGGAACGGCCCGCGATCCCGGACAAGCTCTACTATCGGATCGGCGAGGTCGAGGGCCTCACGGCCATTCCGGCGTATGTCCTCCGCTACTGGGAGTCGGAGTTCAAGCTCCTGCGCCCCAAGAAGAATCCCGCCGGGCAGCGTCTCTATCGCAAGCGCGATCTCGACCTGGTCTTGCGCATCAAGAGCCTGCTGTACGACGAGCGGCTCACCCTCGAGGGCGCCAAGAAGCGGCTCTACGCCGAGAGCCGCGGGGCCGGGCAGCTCGACCTGGGCGTGCGCGGTCAGGCACTCGAAGCGGCCCTCCGACGCACCCGAGACCAGTTGCGCGCGCTGCGCGATCGACTCGTACCTCCCAAGAGCTGAACCATCTCAGCCCTCGCCTCGCCGCTGATCTACTCAGCCCTCGCCTCAGGGCTTCGCCCTTCAGCTCGAACTGCCACGCCTGCGGGATCAACTCAGCCCTCGGCTCGCGTCGGCGAGGCGCCGCCGCTCACCTCGAAGAGCGGGCCCCGTCTCAGCTCGAACGGCGTCGTCTTGTCTTTCCCGGTGGGCCCCCGTACAATGCGCTTGGGTCGGGGCGTGGCGCAGCCCGGTAGCGCACTTGACTGGGGGTCAAGGGGTCGCTGGTTCAAATCCAGTCGCCCCGACCAATTTCATGTGAGCGACAATGGCGGATCCTCGGATCTGCCATTTTTTTGCTCGCGGATCGACGAGCGGCCATGGCGGCGGTGATTCTGGTCACCAATGACGATGGCGTCCATGCCCCGGGCCTGGCCGCGCTGGCCTCGGCTCTCGAGGAGCTGGGCGATGTGTACGTAGTCGCGCCGGACCGCGAGCAGAGCGCGGTCGGCCACGCGCTGACGCTGCACCGGCCGCTCCGCGTCACCACTCTCGGCGAGCGGCGCTTCTCGGTCAACGGGACGCCGACTGACTGTGTCAATCTCGCCGTCCTGGGCCTCCTGCCGGAGCGGCCCGTCCTCGTCGCGGCGGGCATCAACCACGGCTCGAATCTGGGAGACGATGTCACCTACTCGGGCACCGTCTCCGCCGCCATGGAAGGCACGCTGCTGGGGGTGCCGTCGATGGCCGTGTCCCAGGTGGATCCCGAGACGGCCGGGCTCGAGGGCGCGCAAGCGGTGGCCAAGCTCGTGGCGAGCCGCGTGCTCGTCGAGGGGCTGCCGAGCAAGACGCTCCTCAACATCAACGTGCCCGCGGGGCCGCTCGCGGGCATCCGCATGACGCGCCTGGGCCATCGCGTCTACCAGGAAAAGGTGGTGAGGGAGACGGACCCGCGCGGGCTCCCGTACTACTGGATCGGGGCGGGGCCACCCGTGTGGAGCGAGGACGAGGCCTCCGACATCGCGGCGGTGCATCGCGGGCTGGCCAGCGTCACGCCCTTGCACATGGATCTGACGCATCACGGCGCCCTCCAGCGCATGGCCGAGTGGGATGGCGCGCTCACCGCGCTGCTCAAGAAGCGGCCGCGATGATGCACTCCGGCAACGGTCAGGCGGGGACGCAGCGTCTCGCGCGGGAGCGCGAGCGGATGGTCGCCGAGCAGCTGGTCCCGCGGGGGATCAAGGACCCGCGAGTCCTGGAGGCCATGGGAAAAGTTCCGCGGCATCTCTTCGTGGACGAGGCCCTGCGGGACAAGGCCTATGGCGATCACCCGCTCCCCATCGGCGAGGGCCAGACGATCTCCCAGCCCTTCATGGTCGGGCGGATGACCGAGCTCCTGCGGCTCACGGGGACGGAAAAAGTGCTCGAAGTCGGGACGGGCAGCGGGTACCAGGCCGCGGTGCTGGCCCAGCTGGCCGCGCGCGTCTGCGCCATCGAGCGGCTGGCCAAGCTGGCCACGCGCGCCCGCGAGACGCTCGAGCGCCTCGGCATCACCAATGTCTGGGTGCGCACGGCCAACGGCACCTTCGGCTGGCCGGACGAGGCGCCCTTCGATCGCATCCTGGTGGCTGCGGCCGGACCGTCCGTTCCGCCCCCCCTTCTCGAGCAACTGGCCGAGGGAGGCCGGATGGTGATGCCCGTGGGCCAGGCGGACTACCAAAGGCTGCAGGTCATCGACAAGATCGGAGGCCAGGCGCGTGTCACCGAGGACTCCGAGTGCGTCTTCGTGAAGTTGATCGGCAAGTTCGCGTGGGAAGCGTAAAATAGCCAGGTCGGGCGGGGCGTAGCGCAGCTTGGTAGCGCGCCTGCTTCGGGAGCAGGAGGTCGCTGGTTCAAATCCAGTCGCCCCGACCATTTTCCTTTCGCGCCATCGCTCGTGAGCATGACCTTCATTCGGAGCGCCGCGGAGATCGTCGTCGAGGGACGCGTGCAGGGCGTGGGCTACCGTTACTTCGCCCATCGCAAGGCCGCGCAGCTCGGGCTCCATGGCTATGTCATGAACCTCAAGGACGGGAGAGTGCGCGTGCGAGTGGAAGGCAGCCGGCAGCTGATCGAGGAGCTGGCCCGCGAGCTCGAGAAGGGCCCGCCCCTGGCCGGCGTCGCCTCGGTGTCGATCAGCTGGCGGCCGCCCACGGGACGCTTCACGTCCTTCCAGGTGCGCTACGCGGAGTTCGACGCGTGAAGCATCCGCACCGCCGGCGGGCCATCGGCATCGGTCTCTTGCTTCCCGGGCTGCTCCTGGCCCAGCCGTGCTTCGGCCACGCCGAGAGCCGCTCATCGAAGCCACCTACGCACAAGATCGCCCCCACGTCGTCGCAAGGCGATCGCAAGGCGCGGCCCCAACCCAAGGCGCAAGCGCCTCACAAGACGGTGGTCCACGTGGTCCGCCGCGGCGACACCGTCAGTCGCCTCGCCGTGCACTACGGCGTCAGGCGTCAGGCCATCATCGAGGCCAATCATCTGAACCGGCCCGAGCAGCTCCGCCTCGGACAGCGCCTGAGCATTCCGAGCGGGCGCGCCCTGACCGGGGAGCGCACAGCGTTCCGGATCGAGGGTGTGGAAAGCGGAGGCGACGTGCTGCTGGTGAGGACGGGCAAGCGTCGCGTCGCCACCCGGCTGTCCATGGTGGCGCCGGAGCTCGAGCTGCAAGCCGCGGGACTGATCTGGCCCATCGAGGGCAACGTCGTCTCGCCCTTCGGCCGGCGGCTGAGAGGCTGGCACGCGGGGACTGATATCCAGGCCGAGCTCGGCACGCCCATCCTGGCCGCGGGCGACGGGCTGGTAATCGCCAGCGGGCAGGAGGGCGGCTACGGGCGCATCATCCGCATCCAGCATCAGGGTGCGATCGTGACCGTGTACGCGCACAACCTGGAAAACTTCGTCGGGGTGGGCGAATGGGTCACCGCCGGCATGATCATCGGCACGGTCGGACGCAGTGGTAGCGCGAGCGCGCCCCATCTGCACTTCGAGGTTCGCCACGAGGGCCTGGCCTACAACCCGCTGCAGTTCTTGCCGCCCCGGGAGGTCATCGAGCTGCGGCCCGACGACGCGCCCGACCAGCCCGCCGAGTCGGCGCGGGCGCGTGGGGTGGGCGACAAAGATAATGAATGAGCCAGGCGGTGACGCCTCTCGCGCCGAACTCGTAGACCTCGACGACGCGGGCGAGCCCCTCGAGACGCTGCTGACCCGTGACCCGGCCGAGCTGGCCGGGCACAAGGAAAGGCCCGAGGTCGCCGCGCGCGGCCGTGAGCTGCTCTCCCTCTACCTGCGCGACATCGCCAAGGTCCCTCTGCTGACGCCCGAGGAAGAGCAGGAGCTCGCCCGTCGCGTCCAGGCGGGCGATGCGGCCGCGGAGCGCCGACTGACCGAGGCCAATCTCCGTCTGGTCGTGCGCGTGGCCCGACGCTACCTTCACCGCGGCCTGTCCCTCCTCGATCTCATCGAAGAGGGCAACCTTGGACTGCTGCAGGCTGTGCGGAAGTTCCAGCCGGGGCGGGGCACGCGCTTCTCGACTTACGCGGTCTGGTGGATACGCCAGGCCGTCACCCGCGCGCTGGCCAACCAGGCGCGAATCATTCGCCTGCCCGTGCACGTCGAGCAGCTCCTGGGTCAGTACGCGAAGAAGAAGACCGCGCTCACCCAGGAGCTGGGGCGCGCCCCCACCACGGAAGAGATCGCCAAGGCGATGGGGCAGCCGCTGGACGAGATCGAGCACCTCGAGCGGGTGAGCCAGCGGCCGGTTTCCCTCGACTCCCCGGTCGACGCGGATGGCTCCAGCACGCTGCAGGACATCGTGAAAGACGCCGACCCGCTGCCCGGCGGCCTGGCCGCCGCACTCCGGGCCCGTGACGATCTGGTGGGGCTGCTCGCGGATCTGCCCGACCAGGAGCGCACCGTCGTGAGCCTGCGCTTCGGGCTCTCCGGCGATGGGCCCCTGACGCTCGAGGCCATCGGCAAGCGCCTGGGCGTCACCCGCGAGCGCGTGCGCCAGGTCGAAGACGCCGCGCTTCAGCGCCTGCGCCGCCTCCTGGCCGCCCGCGGCGTCGACGCGGGCGATCTCCTGTGAGCAGGTGAGCGAGGCCGATGGACAAGATCAGCCGGATGGGCCCGCCGGAAGCGCTGAGCGTCACCGACGGGCTCTACTCCTTCGTTGTGAAGCTGAACGAGCCGCCCGCGGGCCACTGGATCTACGCCTTCAAGCTGGCCAAGGCGTCCGGGGACGTCGATCCCGAGCGCGTGGTCTTCGACCCGGAGCGCGGCCTCCTCTTCGCCAGCGAAGAGCGCCTAGTGCGCGACTGGATCCAGCACATCGATCTCTGGATCCTCGCCGCCAATGCCCAGGTGGCCGCCGACGAGGCCGCGGAGGACAAGCGCAAGGCCGAGGCCCAGGCCCGCGGCCAGCGGGAGACCCTGCTCAAGCAGGTCAACGAGAAATTCAAGAACCTGTAGCGGATGGTAGAATCGACTCGTCGCACGCGATTCTTCCGGGCCCCCGTAGCTCAGGTGGATAGAGCAGCAGTTTCCTAAACTGCGGGCCGGGTGTTCGAGTCACCCCGGGGGCACCACATGTCATTGCACTCAGTCGAAGCGGCTGAGAATTCAGCAGCTTGAACGGCTTTCGCTTCGGTATATCCGCCATTTCGTTCATATCGTCTCTCTCGGTATCCGAGACTCGGACACCAAGCCAGCCCTTGAAGAAGTTGCCGAGCGTGGGTCCCTGAGCGACCCCTCTAAGGGGCCCTCCTCCCGGGACGAACCCCCCGAGAACGGCCAGACGTCCAAAGGGTGGTGCAGGTCAGCGGGCGGACAGCGAGAGCGCGCTCCCGCCGCTAAAGTTCATCCTTGAGAGGAGATGGCGATGCGGCTACGAGTGCTCGTGATCGCGGCTCTGGTGGGCATGCTCGCGGCCTCGACCGGCGTGGCCGCTCAATCTCTCACCCCACACTTCCCCGGGTGGGAGCGTTACTTCGCGGTGAGCTGGGAGCCGCTCGACCGGCGAGGCCAACCGTACCTCAGCGGCTACATTGTGAGCAGTTACGGCGTCACGGCAACCCGCGTCCAGCTCCTCGTGGACAGCCTCGACTCATCGGGGCAGATCGTCGCCCAGCGAGTGGAGTGGTTGGTCGGCAGCAACCTGCCGGGATTCTCAACCACCTACTTCGAAGTCCCCATTCGCCAGCCGGGGTCGCGCTATCGCGTGAGCGTGTTCGCCTTCGACTTCGTGCAGTCGGCGCGGATCGAGTTTCAGGCTCCCTAACGCGCCCGGGCAGCCCGGCGCGGTCGTGACCCACTAACGCGGGGCGACGGAGGCGTTTTCGTCCGCGAGGGCTTCGGTGGTACGCTGGTCTTGGCCATTTGTCTCTACCTTGGTCGGTTAGGGGAATGAGCCAGCCCTCGGCGTGCTCACGCACGCCGGGGGTGTTGTACGTCTAGCCGCCCCCATCATCGCAGCAGCTCCGTCACCGGCACGTCGAGAAGCCTTTGCAAGGCGTTCAAGCGCGGCGATCCTGCCGAGTGGCCCTCCGATGATAGGATGATGGGACTCGCCGGCGGGGAGCCCCTCGCGCGGGCTCGCGCCCGGCGGATCTTCGCGACAAGGAGTGCCGATGCCTGCGGTCGATCCTCACCCCGTGCCCGTCGTCGTCGACAGGAATCACCTGATTCCCATGCCGGACGGCGTGGAGCTGGCGGGGGACTGCTATCGGCCGGCCGAGCCCGGGCGCTGGCCGGCGATCCTGACGCTCATCCCGTACCACAAGGACGGGCGGGGCGGGCGGCTCGACGTGGAGGCGGTGAACCGGTACTTCGCCGGGCGCGGGTACGCGGCCTTGACCGTGGACCTCCGGGGCCTCGGGAGCTCCGGCGGGGTGAACCGCTTCCCCTTCGACCCGCAGGAGGCGCGCGACGGCCACGAGGTGGTCGAGTGGATCGCGCGCCAGCCCTGGTGCGACGGGAACGTCGGGATGTGGGGTGTCTCCTATGGCGGGATCACGGCGCTCAGCGTCGCCGCGACCCAGCCGCCCCACCTCAAAGCCATCGTGCCAATCCACGCCTCGGCCGACCTCTACCACGACGTGGTCGCGCCAGACGGGTGCCGGGGCGGCTTCTGGCTGGGCGCCGACTGGGGCCCGCGGATGGTGGCCTACAACCTGATGCCGCCGCTCTTCCAGGACCCGGAGGGTCGCTGGGCGCGGGTCTGGGCCGAGCGCCTCGAGGCCACCGGGCCGTGGCTCTTCGCCTGGTGGGACCATCCGGACTTCGACACGTTCTGGCAGTCCCGGGTGACACGCGTCAACCGCATCGCGTGCCCGACGTTTGCCATCGGCGGCTGGCGTGACCTCTACTGCGAGGCGACCGTCCGGGACTTCGGTCGCATCCTCGCCCCGAAGCGGCTCCTCATGGGCCCCTGGAAGCACGCCTTCCCCGACGTGGCGCTCGAGGCGCCGGCAGCGGGGCTCCACGAGATCGAGCGGTGGTGGGAGCGCTGGCTCCGGGGGAAGGACGACGGCATCATGGACGAGCCGCCGGTCCGGCTCTACGTCCAGGGCGACGGTGCCGGGTGGCGACACGAGGCGGGCTGGCCTCCCGCGCGAGTCCGGCCGACTCCCTGGTACCTCCACGCGGACGGCGGGCTCCGCCCGGAAGCGCCGGGCGCCGGCTCGGCGCCAAGCGCCTACGCCTACGATCCGACCGTGGGGCTCGACTCGCTGGGATGGGACCCGTGGACGACGGCGCTGGATCCAACGTTCCCCTGCGACCAGAGCGGCGACGACGCCCGCTCGCTGGCCTTCACGTCCGCGCCGCTCGACGCGCCGCTCGAGATCCTCGGCAGCCCGGCCGCCGTGCTGGAGGTGGCCGCCTCTGCAGGCCCGCTCTGCGTCACGGCAAAGCTGGCCGCCGTGGCCCCGGGCGGACGGTCGACGCTGGTGGCCACGGGGTGGCTCGACCTCGAGCTCCGGGAGTCGCCGACCCGCCGTGTCGCCGTGGAGCCCGGCGCGCGCTACCGGGTCACCGTCCCGCTCCGGGCGACAGCGTACCGGGTGCCGGCGGGCCACCGGTTGCGGCTCTCCGTCGCGTGCGCCGACTTCCCGCGGATCTGGCCCACGCCACGACCGGCGACGCTCACGCTCTTCCACGGCGCCTCGCACGTCGTCGTGCCCGTGGCGCCGAACCAGGCGCCTGCCCTTGCCCCGCCGGCGTGGGGGCCGCTCCAGCCCGAGCACCTGCACGGGCCGGCGGACCTGGGCGGGGGGCAGCGCTGGGAGACGCGCCACGACCTGGGCGCCGACGTGGTGACGCTGGATGGAACCAAGGAAGAGCACCAGCAGCTCGACCCGCTGACCCGTCTCCACACCCGCCACCACTACCTGGCGAACGTCGCCGCGCGCCGCCCCGACGCCGCCCGCATGTCCTCGACGACCGAGGTCCGAATCGAGCGCCCGGTCACCGCCACCGAGCTCACCGTGACGACAGTCACCACCACCTACCAGGTCTCGGTGACCGCCACCATCACCGTCGACGGCAGCCCCTTCTGGAAGTGGAATGGGGTCCGGCTTTGCAATTTGTCGTCGAGGCCCTCCCTGACGTCGCCCCCGTCCTCGTCGCCGGAACCGCACCCTGCAAAGCCTGACCCCGAGGGAGGTTAGCCATGAGCCGCGGATTGCGATCTGGTTTGTCATTGCTGCTGGTCGCCGGGTTGGTGATCGTGGCCGGGCTCGAGGCCCGGGCGCAGACTCCCAAGAAGGGGGGGGTGCTCAAGGTCGCCGTCCTCGGGGACCCGCCCACGCTCGACTCCCACTGGACCACGGCGAACTTCGTCGAGGTCATCACCCAGCACATCTACGAGAGCCTCTACACGCTGGACCAGAACTACCAGCCGATCCCCGTCCTGGCCGAGGCGCTCCCCGCGGTGAGCGCGGACGGGCTCACCTACACGATCAAGCTGCGCCAGGGCATCCGGTTCCACAACGGGAAGGAGATGACCAGTGAGGACGTGGTCGCCTCGCTGAGGCGCTGGGGCGGGTACGCCGCGCAGGCCAAGGCCATGTGGGCCTCGGTGGACGGCGTGCGGGCCGTCGACAGGTCCACGGTGGAGATCAAGCTCAAGGAGAAGTCGGGCATCGTCCTGATCTCCCTGGCCAACGCGAACAACTTCTCCGCCGTCTACCCGAAGGAGATCGCCGAGAAGTATCCGACGCCGGCCAAGGTCACCGAGTACATCGGCACCGGCCCCTTCAAGTTCGTCGAGTGGAAGCCGGACGTCCACATCCGGATGGTCCGCTACGACGACTACAAGCCGCGGGCCGAGGCGGCCAACGGCTACGGCGGGCGAAAAGTCGCCTACGTCGACGAGATCCGGTGGATCCCGATGCCGGACGTGGCCACGCGGGTGGCCAGCCTCGAGTCGGGCGAGGTGGACTTCGCCGACGACCTCCAGGCCGTCGCCTACGATCGGATCAAGGAAAACCCGAAGCTCCGGCCCCTCATCGTGCGGCCGTACGCCTGGGCCATGGCGGTCTTCAACAAGAAGGAAGGCCTCATGACCAACGTGAAGCTCCGCCAGGCAGTGCAGGCGGCCGTCGACATCGAGCCGAACATGCGGGCCGCGGTGGGGAACCCGCTCTTCTACCGGCTCGACTCCGGGCTGGCCTTCACGGAGCAGAAGGCCTGGCACTCGAAAGCCGGCGGCGACGCCTACAACCAGAGGAACAAGGACAAGGCCAAGAAGCTCCTGCAAGAGGCCGGCTACAAGGGGGAGCCCGTCCGCTTCATCACCACCAAGGAGTACGAGTGGATGTACAACGTCGCTCTCGTGACCAAGCAGCAGCTCGAAGAGGTCGGCATGACCATCGATCTCCAGGTGGTGGACTGGGCGACCCTCGTCCAGAGGCGGAACAACGAGAAGATGTACGACATCTTCACCACGGGCATGACGCTGGTGCCGGACCCGACCCAGCACCCCTACCTCCGCTGCGACTGGCCGGGCTGGACCTGCGACGAGGCCATCACCAGCCGCATGGACGCGATCCGGAAGGAGCCAGACCCGAAGAAGCGCATGGCGCTGTGGGAGGAGGTCCACCGGGTCTTCTACGAGCGGGTCCCCGTGATCCGCTACGGCGACCTGTTCGGCCTCCGCGCGATGCAGGCCTCCGTCAAGGGCTACAACGAGAAGATGGCCTTCCCGCGCTTCTACAACGTGTGGCTAGACAAGTAGCCCTCGGCGGAAGGTCGCTCAAACCCTTATCCATCATCAGAGTCGGAGGTCCTGCGCCGTCATAAGGGCGACGCTGCCGTACGCGGCGACGATCTTCCTTTCGTCGTTCCTGCTGTTCCTGGTGCAGCCGATCATCGCGAAGCAGATCCTGCCGTGGTTCGGCGGCTCGGCGGCCGTATGGACCACCTGCCTCGTGTTCTTCCAGAGCGTGCTTCTCGCGGGCTATGCCTACGCGGACTGGACCACCCGCCTCGGGCCGAAACGCCAGGCGCTCGCCCATGTCGCCCTGCTCGCCCTGTCGCTCGCCTTCCTGCCGATCCTTGCCTCGAGCGGCTGGAAACCACGGGGCGACGAGCAGCCGATCGCGCGCATCCTGCTTCTGCTCGCGGCGACGATCGGGCTGCCGTATTTCCTGCTCTCGACCACGACGCCGCTGCTCCAGGCCTGGTACTGGCGCCGGTTCCAGAGCGCCGTGCCCTACCGTCTGTTCGCGCTTTCCAACTTCGCGTCGCTCCTCGCGCTGCTCGGCTTTCCGCTGCTCCTCGAGCCGGCTTTCGACCTCGGGCAGCTCGGGTGGTGCTGGTCGTGCCTTTATGCCGGGTTCGTGGCGCTTTGTGCAGCCCTCGGCTTGCGCTCTGCCCGCGAGGCGGCTCCGCCGCGGCAGGCCGAGGCGACGAGCGCACCGTTGCCCTCGGCCACCATCCAGCTGCTCTGGCTTGCCCTTGCCGCGATGGGCTCGGCGATGCTGCTCGCGGTCACGAACCACATCACGCAGAACATCTCGAGCGTTCCCTTCCTCTGGGTGCTGCCCCTCGGGCTTTACCTCGTGAGCTTCGTCTTCGCCTTCGATCATCCGCGCTGGTACGTGCGGCCGCTGTTCATCGCGTCGCTCGTTGTCCTGTTGCCGGCGATGGCGTATTACGTGCCTTCGCTCAAGCTGGCCGTCGCGGTGCCCGTGTACCTCGCCGGCCTGTTCGCCGCCTGCATGCTCTGCCATGGCGAGCTGGCGCGCGTGAAGCCGGACCCCGCGCATCTCACGCGCTTTTACCTCATGATCTCGCTTGGCGGCGCGCTGGGCGCGGTGCTGGTCGCCATCGTTGCGCCACTTACGCTGTCGGGGTATTTCGAGCTCGGCATCACGCTGGTCCTCCTGTCTCTCCTCCTGGTGCTACGGCTCCGGGGCATGGCGCGCTGGGCCGGTGTGGCCGTGGCCACGGTCACCGTGGTATTCGTGGTGCGCGGAGCGCAGGACTATACGCGGGGCGTGCGTGTGATGGAGCGCGACTTCTATGGCGTGGTGCGCACCGCTGATCATCTCGAGCCGGTGCCCTACCGCTCGATGCAACACGGCGGCATCAAGCACGGCGGGCAGCTGCTCGGCGACTCGTTCCGGAACACGCCCGCCGACTATTTCGGGCCGACCTCGGGCTACGGGCGCGTGTTCACGTCGCTGCGCGAGATGGCGCCGGACAAGCCGCTCTCGATCGGCGTGATCGGCCTGGGCGCCGGCGTCATCGGGGCGTGGATGAAGTCCGGCGACCGGCTGGTGTTCTATGAGATCAGCCCGCGCGTGGTCGACATCGCGCGGCGCGAGTTCACCTTTCTCGCGGACAGCCCTGCGCGCATCGAAATCGTTCTGGGCGACGGCCGCCTCTCGCTCGAGCGCGAGCCGCCGCGGGGCTACGACGTGCTCGGCATCGACGCCTTCTCCGGCGACTCGGTGCCCATGCATCTCTTGACGCGCGAGGCGATGGCGCTGTACGTGAAGCACATCAAGCTCGACGGCGTCATCGTGTTCCAGGCCACCAATCGCTACATCGACCTGCTTCCGGTCGTGAAGCGGCTCGCCGCCGAGTTCGGCTTCGAGGCGGTCAACGTCTCCGACTGGCCCGATGCGACCGAAGGT
>DASYTI010000030.1 GCA_036002485.1 Candidatus Methylomirabilota bacterium
AAGTTCAGCCCCCACGTGAAGGAGGCGGTGGTGATCGGCGAGGGCCGGCCCCACGTGGTGGCCCTCATCCAGATCGACCTCGGCAACGTGGGGAGCTGGGCGGAGACGAGCCGGCTGCCCTTCACGACGTTCAAGGACCTCGCCCGCAAGCCCGAGGTCTCCGCGCTGGTCGCTGAGGCGGTGGCCCGGGTCAACCATGACCTGCCCGAGGTGGCGCGGGTCCGCGCTTTCGGCCTCTTCGACAAGGAGCTGGACGCGGACGACGGCGAGCTGACGCGGACGAACAAGGTCCGGCGTGCGACGATCCTGGACAAGTACCGCGAGATGATCGAGGAGCTCTACGCGCGGGACGGGGCGGGGGACCGCGTGGCGATGGGAGACGCGCGATGACCGAGCACCTCGTCTTCATGCTCCAGCTCGTCATCACCGGCATCGCGGTGGGCGGCGTGTACTCGCTGATGGCGCTGGGGTTCGTGCTGATCTTCAAGGCCTCGTCGGTGGTCAACTTCGGGCCGGGCGAGCTGGTGCTGTTCGGGGCCTACGTGTCGTGGGCCACCATCCTCAACATGAAGATGCCGCTCTACCTGGCCCTGCCCGTGACGCTCGTCGTGGCGATCCTCCTCGGCCTCGTCATCGAGCGAGGGATCCTGCGCCCGCTCATCGGGGAGCCGATCATCTCCGTCATCATGGTCACGTTCGGGTTCGCCAGCGTGATCCGGGGTGTGCTCAACATGACGTGGGGCAGCGACACGCGGCCGTTCCCCGTCCTGTTCTCGCCCGAGCCCTTCCGCCTCGGGCCGGTGCCCGTGTCGCCCGTGCACCTGTGGAGCTTCGTCGTCGTGCTCATCCTGCTCCTCGCCTTCTCGATCTTCTTCCGCTTCTCCCTCACCGGGATGGCGATGCGGGCGACGGCGGACAACCAGCAGGTCGCGCAGTCGCTGGGGGTGAGCGTGAAGCGGATCTTCGCGCTGTCGTGGTGCATCGCCTGCGTGGTGTCCACGCTGGCCGGGATCATCCTCGGCAACGTGCGCGGGGGCGTGGACTTCTCGCTCGCCGACCTCGGCCTCAAGGTCTTCCCGGTGGTGATCCTGGGGGGGCTCGACAGCGTGGCGGGGGCCATCATCGGGGGCGTGCTGATCGGCGTGCTGGAGAACCTCTCCGGCGGCTACCTCGACCCCATCTTCGGCGGCGGGGTCAAGGAGGTGGCGCCCTTCGTGATCCTCGTCCTGATCCTCATGCTCCGCCCCTACGGCTTCTTCGGCAAGGCCGAGATCGAGCGAGTCTAGCCCATGAAGTGCGGGGGGTTCAGGGTCAGCTACGGGAGCGACGAGCGCATCTTCGACACCGCGCTGCCCATCGTCGGCCTCGTCCTGCTCCTCGCTGGCCTCGCGGTGTTCCCGCCCTTCGCCACCACGTACTGGATGGACGTCCTCAACCGGATCGGCATCGCGATCATCGGGGCGATCGGGCTCAATATCCTGCTCGGCTTCACCGGGCAGATCTCGATCGGGCACGCCGCGTTCCTGGCCGTCGGCGCCTATTCCACGGCCATCCTCGAGGTCAACGTCGGGCTGCCGTTCTTTCTCGCCATCCCGCTGGGGGCCCTCATCACCTCGGGGTTCGGCCTGATCTTCGGCATCCCTTCCCTGCGTCTCAAGGGCCTCTACCTCGCGATCGCCACGCTGTCCGCGCACTTCATCACCACCTTCGTGATCGTGCACTGGGAGAGTATGACCAAGGGCGTCGTCGGGCTGTCGGTGCCGCCCGCCGTGGTGTTCGGTCTTCCGCTGGACTCGGACTTTCGGATCTTCTACCTCATCTACGCCCTGGTGGTTCCCGCGATTCTCTTCGCCAAGAACCTCTTCCGCACCCGGGTGGGCCGGGCCTTCATCGCGGTGCGCGACCGCGACGTGGCGGCGAGCGTGATGGGCGTGAGCCTGCTGCGCTACAAGCTCCTCGCCTTCATCGTCAGCTCGTTCTACGCGGGCGTGGCGGGGGGGCTCATGGCGCATCACTCGCGCATCCTCTTCCCCGACTCCTTCACCCTGCTCGTGGCCATCGACTACCTGGCCATGGTCATCATCGGCGGCATGGGCAGCATCGTCGGCTCCATCTTCGGGGCGATCTTCATGACGCTCCTGCCCGAGGTGCTGAAGCTCACCGCCACCTCGCTCACCGGGATCTACCCGCAGGCCTTCGGCTTCATCGCCTCCGTGCGGGACGTCGTGTTCGGCCTCGCCGTGATCTTCTTCCTGATGTATGAGCCCCTGGGGCTCGCGCGCATCTGGGTGCGCTTCCGCAGCTACTGGCAGCTGTGGCCGTATTCGTATTGACCCCTCACCGAAGGAGGACGCTATGAGCCGTGCGCTTGGCCCGCTCGTCCGGTTGCTTCTCGTCGGCCTCGTCGCCCTCGGCCTCGCCGCGGCGCCCGCCGAGGCCCAGGCCCCCATCAAACTGGGCAACCTCGTGGACCTCACCGGCCCCACCTCGGACCAGGGCAAGGACATTGCCAAGGGCCGCAACGATGCCGTGCAATGGTTCAACGAGAGGGGCGGCATCCACGGCAGGAAGATCGAGCTCGTGAGCGTGGAGTACGGCTTCCAGCCGCCGCGGGCGGTGGCCGCGTACAAGAAATTCGTGGAGGACGAGAAGGTGCTCCTCGTCCTCGGCTACGGCACGCCGGACACCGAGGCCCTGCGGCCGTTCATCACCAAGGACAAGATGCCGTATCTGTCCGGCTCGTACTCCGGCCACCTGACCGATCCGCGGCAGACGCCGTACAACTTCCCCGGCGGCATCGACTACACGAGCCAGATCCGCATCTTCCTCAACCACGTGAAGGAGACGTGGAAGGACACGAGCCGCAAGCCGCGCGTGGCCTTCATCTACGCGGACAACTCGTACGGCCGGGCGCCCATCGAGGCGGGTCGCGCCTACGCCAAGGAGATCGGCATCGACCTCGTGGATGAGGAGATCATCCCGACCGTCGTCGTGGACGCCACCTCCCAGCTCCTGACCATGCAGAAGAAGAGCCCCGACTTCGTGTACGTCAACACCAATACCCAGTGGGTGCCGGTGGTCCTGAAGGACTCCTACAAGCTCGGGCTCAAGGTCACGTACGTGATCAACAACTACGGCATCGACGAGCGGACGCCCAAGCTGGCGGGAGACGCGGCGGAGGGCGTGCTGGGCATCCAGGACGTCGCCTACTGGGGTGAGAACGTCTCCGGCATGAAGACCCTCATGGAAGTGCACAAGAAGAACCATCCCAACGAGACCCCGAACTCGCCGTACATGCGCGGTTGGCTGTGGGTGATTGTGGCCGCCGAGGCGATCAAGCGGGCGGGGCCGAACCCGACGGGCGAGGCGGTGAAGAACGCCCTCGAGAGCTTCAAGGAGTTCGACACGTGGGGGCTCACCCCGCCTTTCACCTATACCAACGAGGACCATCGGCCGACCAATCGCGCGCGGCTCGTCCAGGTCAAGGGCGGCAAGATCGTCCAGGTCCGCGAGGTCTCCGTCGACCGCGACATGAAATGGATCGGCAAGTAACGCGCGCCCACTAGCCTAGGGCGAGCCTCCTCCCTCCCTCTCCCCACCGGGAGAGGGCAGGGTGAGGGGCCGCCGCAACGCGAGAGAACACCTTGCTCAAGCTGAACAACATCCAGGTCATCTACAGCAACGTCATCCTCGTCCTGAAGGGCCTCTCTCTCGAGGTCCCCGACGGCCAGATCGTGGCGCTGCTGGGCGCCAACGGCGCGGGCAAGACGTCCACGCTCAAGGCCATCTCGGGCCTGCTCAAGACCGAGGCCGGCAAGGTGACCGACGGCAGCATCGAGTTCCTGGACCGGCGCATCGACGGGCTCGATCCCGAGGACATCTGCCGCCTCGGCATCGTCCAGGTGATGGAGGGGCGCAAGGTCCTCGAGAGCCTCACCGTGGAGGAGAACCTCCGCATCGGCGGCTACACCCGGCGGGAGCCCGCGGGCGTGCGGCAGGACATGCAGATGATCTTCGAGTACTTCCCGCGGCTCGTGGAGCGGCGGAACCAGCTCGCGGGGTACCTCTCGGGCGGCGAGCAGCAGATGCTGGTGATCGGGCGCGCGTTCATGGCCAAGCCGCGGCTGATGCTGCTCGACGAGCCGTCGCTCGGCCTGGCCCCCTTGCTGGTGCGCGAGATCTTCGAGATCATCCAGAAGATCAACGTCGAGCGCGGGACGACGTTTCTCCTCGTGGAGCAGAACGCCCAGATCGCCCTGCGCATCGCGCACTACGGCTATATCATGGAGAACGGCCGCATCGTCTTCGACGGCCCCGCCGACAAGATGCGCAGCAACGACGACGTGCGCGAGTTCTACCTCGGCCTCAGCGAGGCGGGCCGGCGCAAGAGCTTCCGCGACGTCAAGTTCTACAAGCGCCGCAAGCGCTGGGTGTTCTAAGGCGCTCCCCCCAGGTTCGAGTGCGCCGGCGACGCCGGCGCGCGGAGCCTTCGAACCTCGCGTCTCTCCGACACCAGTTGGCGCGGGTGGGACACCCCGTACCCGAGGCCGGTCGGCGCGCTCAGCGGTTCTGAAACTCCGGGATCACGTCGCGCGCGAACCAGCGCAACTGCTCCTGGAACTCCCTCGCCGAGAGCCCTTCCGCCCAGTGGATCATGAAGTCTTCGAGCCCGGGATACTTGGCCTCGATGGACTTGATGCCCTCCACGACGAGGGACGGCGGACCGCAGAACCATGCCTTCTGCTGGATCCCGTCGGCGAGCGACGGCACGCGCGCGGGCGCGCCCGGGGTGCCCCACGTACGGCCCTGCGCGTCCGCGTAACGCACGAAGCCGAACGGCGCGAACCACTTGTAGCGCTCGTCGTGCGACGGCTCGACGCGACGCTTGCCCTCCTCGGGCGTGTCGGCGAGGTAGAGCCCGGCGCCCCAGATCATGTCCTCGCCGAGCTGCTTCGGGCGGCCGTATTTCGCGCAGGCGTCGCGGTACGCCTTCACGACGTCGTCGAGGATCTTCTCGCCGTTGAGGGTCACCATGGCCTTGAAGTTCTTGCTGGCCATGTAGTCGATGGATTTGCTGCTCGCGATCGGCATCCAGATCTCCACGGGCAAGTGTTTCGGCCGCGGCACACACGTGATGTCGGTGAGCTGGTAGCCGCGGTACTCGACGGCCGGAGGGCAATCGTACCGCTTGCCCTGGTGGGTGAACGCCTCCTCGTTGAAGCACTTGAGCAGGAGGTCGATCTGCTCCTCGAACAGCTCCCGGTTCGCCCCCTGGTCGATGACGGGCGCCCCGAACGTCTCGACCTCCCGCGAGTGGTAGCCACGTCCCACGCCCATGATCACGCGACCGTCGGTGACGATATCGGCCATCGCGTAGTCCTCGGCGAGACGGATCGGGTGCCACATCGGGACCACGTTGAAGGCACAGCCGAGCTTGAGCCGCGTCGTTTGGGTCGCGAGCCAGAGC
>DASYTI010000031.1 GCA_036002485.1 Candidatus Methylomirabilota bacterium
ATCGCGCGCGCCTTGCGGCCCCGCCAGGGTGGCCACGGCGCCCGCCGCGATGAGGGCGGGGACGCTGTCGGCGGCCGGCGAGCCGTTGCACAGGTTGCCCCCGAGAGTGGCGCGCCCCTGCACCTGCGTCGAGCCGATGAGATTCGCCGCCTCGACCACGCCCGGCCACGCCTTCTTGAGCCGCGCATGCTCCTTGAGCTCGGCCCCCGTCACCGCCGCCCCGATGCGCCAGCCCCCCTTCTCCTCCGTGATGGCCCGGGTCTCGGGGATCTTCTTGATGTCGACGATCAGCTCCGGATCGACGATGTCCGCTCGCATCTGGACCAGGAGGTCAGTGCCTCCGGCCAAGACCCGCGCATCCCCTGTCGCTCCCGCGAGCAGGGCCACCGCTCCCTCCAAGGACCCTGGTGCCTCGTAGCGCATGTGTGCTGGTCTCGCCTTTCCGTGATTATTGGATTGGATTCTACGCAGGCAACAATACAGTGCAGCGGCAGATCTTGCAATCCGGTTGCGTGCTATCCTACCGCTCCATGACGAGGCGGCGAATCTACTTCGACGGCACCATGGGATGAAGTTCGGCCTCTTCTTCCAGACTCCGGAAGCGCCCGGCCAGTCGCACGGGGAGCGCTTCGCCGAGATGCTCGACCGCATCGCGCTCGCCGACTCGCTGGGCTTCGACGTGGCCTGGCTGGCCGAGCTGCACTTCGGCGGCGCGTTCTCGCTTCTGTCGAGCCCGCTCATGGCGGTGCCCGTGATCGCCCAGCGCACCCGGCGTATTCGCGTGGGAACCGCCGTCACCCTCCTGCCCCTCCATCATCCGCTTGCCTGCGCAGAGCAGGCGGCCACGGCCGACGTCCTCTCCGGCGGCCGGCTGGAGTTCGGAGTGGGCCGGGGCTCGATCCCGAGCCAGTTCCACGGATTCCGGGTGCCGGTGGCGGAGAACCGCGCCCGCTTCGACGAGGCGCTGGAGATCATTCGCCTCGCCTGGACCCAGGAGCGCTTCAGCTATCGCGGCGAGTTCTACCAGGTGGAGGACCTCGCGGTGGTGCCACGGCCCGTGCAACAGCCGCATCCGCCCATCCGCGTGGCCGTCCACACGGCGGAAAGCTTCGCCCACATCGGCGACCTGGGGCTGCCCATCTATTCGGGCACCACGACCACGCCCCTGCCCCAGCTTCGCGAGTACATGGCCCTCTACCGCGAGCATCTCGCGGGGGCCGGCCATTCATGGAAGAGCGACCAGATGGCCCTGATGCTCCCCGTGCACGTGGGCGCCACGGGCCGCGCCGCGCGGGAAGCCATGCGGGCCGGCGTGCTGAAGTACTACAAGAATCTCGAGGTGATCTTCTCGCAGCTGCCCGACTCCTACACTGATCACCTACCGCGCCTCAAGGTGATCCGGGAGACGGTGGCCAATCTGCCGTACGAGAAGTTCTGCCGCGACCAGGGCGTCTTCGGCGACGCCTCCGAAGTCGTCGAGCGGCTGCAGGCGGCCCGCGAGGACTTCGGGCTCTCGCAGATCATCTGCTGGTTCGATCAGGGCTCGATGCTGCCGCGCCATGAGGTCGAGCGCACCATGCGCCAGTTCGCCGACGAGGTCATGCCCAAGCTCGCCTCCGGCTGAACGGACGTTGCCGCGGGAAAGCCCGCGGTGTATTTTCAGTTGGGCCCGACATGATCGAGATCCGCCTGCCCCGGACGACCGACGCCGCCGGCTGTGCCGAGCTCGCCGCCACCGTCACCGGCGAGGAGCGCGCCGGGCCCTTCATCAAGTCGCACCTGGAGCGCCACCATCTCATCGTGGCCGAGGCCGACAAGGAGATCGTGGGCTTTCTCGCCTACCGCACGGACTGGTTCCAGTGCACCTTCGTGACCCTGGTAGTGGTGCGGGAGGACTTCCGCCGCAAGGGCATCGCGCGCGAGTTCTTCAAGTCGGTGGAGGCGGTCTCGCCCACCCCGCGCGTGTTCTCCTCGACCGAGGAAACCAATGCCACCTCGATCCGGATGCATACGGCCCTGGGCTTCCAGCCGAGCGGCCACGTCGACAACTTGCCGCAGGGCACCCGCGAGCTCCTCTTCTACAAGCGGATTCCCCCGCGCTCCTTCGGCTAACCGCGGGCGACCAGGAGGGCATCGAGCTGGCTTCCCGGCCGTTACTCCGGCTCGAGCTGACGCCCGCGGGCGTGGAGGCGGCCTATCGTCACGGCGTCTTCCCCATGGCGGACGAAATCTCGGGCGAGGTGTTGTGGTTCCGGCCCGATCCACGCGCCATCATTCCCCTCGACGGCTTCCACGTCTCACGCTCGCTCAAGCGCCGGCTCCGGCTCGGCGGCTTCGAGATCAGGGTCGATGCGGACTTCGAGGACGTGATGCGCGCCTGCGGCGACCGACGGGAAGGCACGTGGATCTCCGATGACTTCATCGACGTCTACGGCGCGCTCCATCGCGCGGGCAAGGCCCACAGCGTGGAGGCCTGGCGTGATGGGCGGCTCGTCGGGGGGTGCTACGGCGTGGCGCTCGGAGCCGCCTTCATGGCCGAGAGCATGTTCCACCGCGAGACGGATGCTTCGAAGGTGGCCCTCACGGCGTTGGTCTCGCGGCTACGCGAGCGGGGCTTCGTCCTCCTCGACGTCCAGTACGTCACGCCCCACCTGGCCAGTCTGGGCGCCGTCGAGATCTCCCGCCGAGAGTACGAGCGCCGTCTCGCCGCCGCGCTGAAGCTCGAATGTCGGTTCGCGTAGGCCCCTCACCCTGCCCTCTCCCCAGAGGGGAGAGGGATCCAATAGTGAGCACTCACTGTACATCGCGACAGGATCACTTCGTATCCCTCTCCCCCACCGGGGGAGAGGGCCGCAGTTCGAGCTGAAGGGCGAAGCCCTGAGGCGAGGGCTGAGTAGATCAGGGGGCGAAGCTATACCACCTCGTCCTTCCTCGACAGGACCTCGCCGAAGCGGGAGAGGGCGGGAGGCGGCAGCGTCTTGTAGACCTCGTCGATACGGAGATTGACCTCGTGGTTGGCCAGCGCGAAGAGACTCCGCCCC
>DASYTI010000032.1 GCA_036002485.1 Candidatus Methylomirabilota bacterium
TGCTGGATCTTCATGGCCCGCTCCACGGCAGCCGCGGCATAGAGCATGGTCACCTCCCTCGACCATGGCTCTACCCGAGACCGCCCGAAAAGCGGACATTTCACTTGCTCTCGGGAGCGGACAGATCATGTGCTCCCTACAGTCTGTCACAAGCGTCTTGACAGGGGGTACCCCCTCTGCTAGCGTGTCGCTGGTCGCATTCGTGACGTGCCTGATCCGTACGTGAGCGAAAAGTTCGAGTCTTAGCAAGCGGCGCCGAGAGGACCTGAGTCCTCGACGGCGCTTTTTTTGTTTCCCCCGATCCCGGGGGAGCCCCAGCCATGGTGGCGCGGGGATCACGGGGGCGGTCTCACGGCCGACCCAAGGAGAGAGGAACCAGACGTATGGCACAAGGCACGGTCAAGTGGTTCAACGACGCGAAGGGGTACGGCTTCATCCAGGTCGAGGGCGGCGAGGACGTCTTCGTCCACTACAGTGCCATTCAAGCCCAGGGCTTCAAGAGCCTGGCGGAGGGCGACAAGGTCGAATTCGAAGTGACCAAGGGCCCGAAGGGCCTGCAAGCCTCCAACGTCCGCAAGGTCTAATCTCTCCACTGATCACTTGACGGCCCGCCGGGTTCTCCGGCGGGTCGTTTTATTTTCCGCCGCGCACAAAAAAGAGCCCCGACGGCTTCTGCGGCTTCGGAACGTCCGGGCCGCCCCGCTGGTGAAAAGCGGGACCGTCGGGGCCGGTGGCTCCTGGGTCCTCCAGGCCCACCTGCGCCTGCTCTACCTCAGGGCCTTAGGAGGTGACCACCTCACAGATCACCGTAGGGGTACACATCGGCTGGATCACCTCCCTTTCTCGGCGCGGCCCGTAGCGGGGCCCAGGACCACCACCTCGCGCCGGACGCCGACTCCCGGCTCGAGGCTCGGTCACGTCGCCCACGGCGGGATTGCCACGGGGGACGATCCAGGGAAGCCTGTGTGAGCTCCGACCGATTTCCTTTATCCTACCTAAGTCGTCTGCGGCGGAAAAGAGTTTTTTCACTTCACCGCGATGCGCCCGTAATTCTTGTCGATCACGGCCTTGCCGACCCCCGGCACCTTCTCGAGATCCTGCGCGCGCTTGAAGGGACCGTGCGCTTCGCGCCAGGCGATGATCTTCTTCGCCATGCCCGCGCCCACCCCTTCGAGCTTCATGAGCGCGCTCTGGTCCGCCTCGTTGATGTTGACCTTGCCGTCGGTCTGCGCGTGCGCCTTCGCGGGGGGATGCGGCGGCTTGTCGTCGGCGCCCCACGCCGTCGCCCCCGTGAGCCACCACGCACTCACCACCATTGCCATGAGCCACCGTGTCGTCCTCATACGCCCCTCCTTGGAGGAATGTGATACC
Source organism: Candidatus Methylomirabilota bacterium (assembly GCA_036002485.1). Taxonomy (NCBI): domain Bacteria; phylum Methylomirabilota (SeqCode); species Candidatus Methylomirabilota bacterium. The sequence goes on from DASYTI010000032.1 coordinate 1,372, forward strand.
GCTGACGCGCATTCCACTCCGAAAGGGCGGGGGCTGACAATGCCCAGAATTCCAGACAGGGGACGTGTATCTAGTCGAGGTCGGGTCGGGTGAGGCGATCGAGATACGCGTCCCACTCCCAGGGCAGCAACGACTGCTTCTTGGCATTGCAGTCCTTGCAGGCAGGCGCGACATTGGCTCTGACGGAGCGACCGCCGCGGATGAGGGGCACCACGTGATCGAGGGTGAGGGCGCGGGCGCCGACCTCACGCGCGCAATAGTGGCAGCGTCCGTCGGCGATGCGTCTTTTCCACCAGCCGCTCTGGCGGAGCTCTCGCGCCCGCGCCCGCTCGCGCCGGAGGGCGGCCGCGTCGGCCACGGGGATGAACCGCTCCGCCGCCGTCATGGCCTCTCCACCGCGGCGAGGGACAGCGAGAGGTCTTCCCACTCCTTCATGAGCCAGGCGACCTGCTGCTCGGCGTCTTTTCGCTGCTGAGAGATGACGCGGGCGCGGTCACCGTCGCGGTAGAGATCAGGATCGGCCAGGGCCAGCGCAATCTCCTCGAGACGCCTCTCGAGCTCGGCGATCTGGGTCTCCACGGCGGCCAGGCGCGCCTGGAGAGCCTTGATCTCCCTCGAGAGGGCTTTGCCCACCTTGGGCGTCGCCGAGGGCGGCGTCGAGGACGGATCCTTCGGATGTGGCCCGGGCCGACGGGGCGGAGGGGCCGGGCGGGTCGGGAGCGGGGCGGCCTTCCCAGGGGCGGCCTTCGCCGGGGTCGCCGGGGCGGGGGCCGCCCCCGACGCCTTGCGCGCGAGGTAGTCGTCATAGCTGCCGATGTGGACGTGCAGGCGGCCGTGTTCGACCTCGACCACGTGACTGGCCATTCGATTGATGAAGTACCGGTCGTGGGAGATGAACACGATGGTACCCGTGAAATTCGCGAGCGCGTCCTCGAGCACTTCTTTGGAGGCGAGGTCGAGGTGGTTGGTGGGCTCATCGAGACACAAGAGCGCCGCGGGCCGGACGAGCATCTTGGCCAGGGCCACCCGGGCCTTCTCCCCGCCCGACAGCACGGCCACGCGCTTGTCCACGTCGTCGCCGCTGAAAAGAAAGGAGCCCAGGATCGTGCGCAGGCGCTCGAGGCTCGCCGACGGATCGGCCTGCTCGAGCTCCTCGAGCACGGTGCGTGACGGCTCGAGGGCGTCGAGCTGATGCTGCGCGTAGTAGTGCACTCCCACATGGGTCCCGAGCGTCCGCTCGCCCCCGTCGATGGGCAGGACGCCCGCCAGGATCTTGAGAAGGGTAGACTTGCCGGCGCCATTGACGCCCACGAGAGCCACGCGCTGGCCGCGCTCGACCTCGAAGTCGGCCCCCGCATAGACCACGGTGGTGCCGTAGGCCTTGTGGATGCCCACCAGCCGTCCCACGAGCCGCCCCGTGCGCGGCGGCTGCGGAAACGTGAAGCGGATGCGCCGCGCCGCTCGCGCGACTTCGATGCGCTCGAGCTTGTCCAGCATCTTGACGCGGCTCTGGACCTGACGCGCCTTGGTCGCTTGATAGCGAAAGCGCTCGACGAAGCGCTCGATCTCGGCCACGCGCTTGGCCTGATTGCGGGCGCGGGCCTCGAGGAGGGCCTGGCGCGCCTCGCGCTCGACGAGGAAATGATCGTAGTCGCCCTCGTAGAGGGTGACGCCCCCCTCCGTCACCTCGGCGATGGAGGTGACCATGCGGTTGAGGAAATACCGATCGTGGGAGACGACGACCACGCTGCCCTCGTAGGAGGAGAGAAATCCCTCGAGCCACTGCAGCGACTCGATGTCGAGGTGGTTGGTCGGCTCGTCGAGCAGGAGCAGGTCCGGGGCCAGGAGCAGGAGCCTGGCCAGGGCCGCCCGCATGCGCCATCCGCCCGAGAACTCCGCGAGCGGGCGGTGGACGTCGTCGGTCGCGAAGCCGAGCCCCCCGAGGATGACCTTGGCCTGGGCCTCGAGCCGATAGCCACCCAGCGCCTCGAAGCGGTGCTGGATCTCGCCGTAACGCTCGGTCACCGCCTCGCTCGCGGCCGGGTCGGCCATGAGATCCGCCAGCCGCTCGAGCTCGGCCTCGAGCCGCCACACGTCCTCGAACCCGGACAGAGCCTCGGCGAGCACGGTACCCGCCGCGAGGCCGCCGACCTCCTGGGGCAGGTAGCCCACGCTCACGCCCGTGTCGCGATGAACGCGCCCGGCATCGGGCGGCTCCACTCCCGCCAGGATGCGGCAGAGCGTGGTCTTGCCCGCGCCGTTGGGACCGACCAGCCCGATCCGCTCGCCACGGCCGATCCGCCAGGAAGCCTCGCGAAGCAGGGGCCGCCCGCCGAAGCCCTTGGAGATGGCGTCGAGCGCGATCATGTCGGAGCTCGTCCCCTGCCGTCCCGCTCCCTAGCCCATGGCCTGGACGCGGCCCGGCGTGATCGTGAAGATGACGCGCACCTCGTCCGGCTTCCGGTAGGGGTAGCGATCCTTGCCCAGATACTTCTTGGCCAGCGAGTCGATATGCGCGTCGGCGCCCGCCTCGGTGACGGAGGCGACCCGGCCTCTGATCTGCAGATACCGATACGGGTTGTCCGGGTCCATGATGGCCAGGGCCACGGCGGGCCGGCTCCGCAAGTTCTTGTCCTTGATGCGGCCCTTGGCCGTGTTGATGCGGATATGGCTGCCGTCCCAGTCGAACCAGACCGGGGTGACCTGCGGCGTGCCGTCGGCATTGACGGTGGCGAGGCTGGCGAAGGCCTTCTTCTCGAGCAGGTCCTTGAAGCCGGAGGGAATGTCGGTCATGTCGCGGGCCCTTTCCTGGTGATCTCGTCCATGACGGCGAAGGCGTGGCGCACCGACTTCATGCTCACCGTCCCTCCCATGATGGCCCCGACGTCGAGTGTCTCGGCGATCTCTGCGGCCGTCGCGCCCAGGTGGAGGACCTCCTCCACGCGGTGCTCGATTCAGTCGAAGCAGTTCTGGACCACGGCCACACTGAGCGCGGTCAGCTCCTTGTGCTTCTTGCTCAGGGCGCCATCGGAGAAGACGCGCCTGGCGAGCTCGCTGACGGTGCCCGGCACCTGCATCGGGCTCTTGGCGATAAGACCGTTCAGCCGCTTCCGTTCCTGGTTCTTCTCGTGCACGTGGATCATGCCGTCTCCTTTGGTGGCTCTCCGGTGAGCATGCGGGCGCGGGCCTCCGCGAGTCCCCGCAGCGCGAGCAGGAGGCGGACCAGGCACTGCTGGACCAGGGTCGCATCCTGGGCGGTGGGGTCCGCCATCCACTGCCGCGCCCACTCGCGGCTCTCGGACTTCAGGCCGAGCGTCGGCGAGAGCGCCTCAAGACGGAGGAGGAGATCGTCGGCGGGCAGCCCCTGCGCGCGCAGGCGCGAGACCACGGCACCGCGCACCGCCGCGTTCCACACTCCCGTCAATGCCTCGAGGAGCGCCGCATAGCAGGTCGTCTCGGGCTTCTGCCTGAGGTGCTCCACGACGGCGGCCACGAGCGGGTGAATCGCCGGCTCGCCGTCTTCGTCCACGCCGGCCAGCCCGGCCAGGAGCGGGTCGCGTCCGGGCTCCTCGAGTCGCTCGAGCAGATCCACGAGCTCGCCGACCGATACCGGAGGCAGACTGGCCAGGCGCTCGAGGAGCGGTGCGTCGCCTGGCACCGTCTAGCCGCCCGAGGGCGTGGCCGGCTCCTGCGCCGCGGCCAGCTCGTGCATCTGACCGGCCGGCACGAGGAAGGCCGAGGCCAACGCCACCACGGCAACCACGAGCCCCACGATGAAGACAGCTCCCACGGCATGCGCCATGGCCGGACGCATCAGGGCGAGCACGTCGGCGCCGAGGGCGGCGCGGGTGGCCGGGTTGACGATGAGGTCGGGGTGCGCGACGGTCTCGCGCAGCCTTTCTTGTAGTCCCGCCGGCGCGGCCGCGAGTAGCCCGGACAGCTCCTGGTGAAGGCGCTGGGCCATGACCGAGCCCATCACCGCCACGCCCACGGCGCCGCCGATGCTGCGGAAGAAGCTGGTGAGCGACGTTGCGGAGCCCAGCACGGAGCGGGGGACGGCGTTCTGCACGGCGATCAGCATGGGCACGAACACGAGCCCCATGCCCGCCCCGGCCAGGGTGATGTCGCGCATGGCGATGCCCCGCGTGAGCGATTCGTTCCAGCCCGCGAACAGGACGAAGGCCAGGGTCAGGGCGACCATGCCCACCAGCACCACCGACCGATAGCCGACGCGCAGCACCAGCCGCGCGCCCAGGATGGAGCAGGCCACCCAGCCGACCACGAAGGGCATGAGCACGACGCCCGCCTCGGTCGCGCTGGTGCCGCTCACCGCCTGCAGGTAAAGCGGCACGAAGGCAATGGCGCCGAACATGGCCATGCCGGAAAAAAACCCCGTCACCGAGGCGGCTCGAACCATGGGATTGCCGAAGAGCGCGAGCGGTACCACGGGCTCGGCCGCGCGCCGCTCGATCATGATGAAGACGGCCAGGAGCACGACGGACAGCCCCAGGAGCGCGAGCACCGAGAGTCTCCACCAGGAGGCGCCGCGGCCGGCCTCGATGAGACCGATGAGGAGCGCGGAGATCGCGCCCGCGAAGATGGCGGTGCCGCCGTAGTCGAAGGCGGCCGCGCGTCTCTCCGTCCGCTCGCCCGCCAGTCCCCACCCGATGGCGGCCATGGCGAGGAGGCCAAATGGGATATTGATATAAAAGACCCAGCGCCACGACACGGCATCGGCGAGGAAGCCGCCGATGAGCGGGCCGACCAGGGACGCTACGCCCCACACGCTCGAGAAATACCCCTGCATCTTGGCCCGGCGCTCGATTCCGTAGAGATCGGCGATGATCGTCATGCCGATGGTGATGAGCGAGCCCGCGCCAAGGCCCTGGATCGCGCGAAACGCGATGAGCTGGGCCATGCTCTGCGACAGCCCCGAGAGCGCCGATCCCACGAGAAACAGGCTCAAGCCCGTGAGGTAGACCCGCCGGCGGCCGTACTGGTCGGCCAAGCGGCCCCAGAGCGGCATGGTCACGGTGGCGGCCAGGAGGAAGCCCGAGAAGGTCCAGGAGTAGATCTGGATCCCCCCGAGGCTGGCAATGACGGTGGGCATGGCCGTGGCCACCACCGTCGACTCCATGGCCGCGAGGAAGATCGAGCCCATGACGCCCGCCAAGACGAGCCTGCGGTGCGGTTCCCCCCTGTATTCAGCCATCGATTCCCACTTAGTGGCCGCCCGTGCAGCCGGCGCACCGGCACAGGGCGCGGAGAATCCGGAATGGATAGAGGCTCTCGTGGCCGTCGGACCATGTCACGCGAAGGCCGTCGGCCTGCTTCTTGATGTCCTTCGGCCAGCCCATGGCCTGGGTCAGCACCACGCCCGGCTCGGGCGTGTGCACCGGATCGTCGAGGCGCAGCCGCTCGAAAGGATAGATGCTCGCGTGATTGTCGGCCCAGGTGACGCCAACAGCGTAGCGGCCGACCAGATGCACGTCCTTGGGCTCGTCGGGATTCGGCTGGCCGAGGATGGGCAAGCTGAGCTTGATGGCCATGGCGTCCTCAGGCCGCCTTCAGGCGGAGCCGCTCGCCGGCCAGAAGATAGTGCACGGCCACGTTCTGATGTCGCCCCCACGTGAGCGAGCGCCTGCGTATGGCCGCTTCGCTCAGCGCGCGGCCCCGGCCATAGAAGTGCTCGAAGGCCCGGCGCACGCCGAGATCGCCGGCGGCACAGACATCGCCACGGCCGAGGTGCCGCGCGAGAAACCACTCGGCCGTCCATCGCCCGAAGCCGCGGACGGCCGTGAGGGCCTCGATCACCTCGTCATTCGTGCGCCGGGCGAGCGCGTGGAGATCCAGCTCACCCGCCACGACCTGGCGCGCCAGGCCGACGACATACTCGGCCTTGCGGGTGGTGAACTGCATGCGCCGCAGATCACCGACGCGGGCGCGGGCCAGCTTGGCCGCCTCCGGGAATCCGTACACGGTGTGCCGACCGACCTTCACGGGCGTCCCGAAGCGGCGCACCAGACGCGCGCGTACGGTGAAGGCGAAGGCGAGGTTGACCTGCTGGGCGCACACCGAGCCTACCAGCATCTCGAGCGGCCTCGGCTGGAGCGTGGGTCTGAGCCCGTAGAGACGCGACATCAGCACGCGCAGCACGGGGTCTCCGGATGCCTCTCGGTAGAAGCCCTCGAGGTCCTGGTCGAGGCCGCAGAGGTCACGCGCCTCGGCCACCGCGGCGTCGAGCACGCGCGCGCTGCGGACGCCGGGGACGGACACGGATAGGCGCGCGGCGTCGACCGGGCCCGACCACCGGAGCTCGAAGCCGTGCCAGCGCCCGGCCACTTCCACCGCGCGCACGAGCGCGTCGCCGACCAGGCGATTGCACGGATCCTCACCCCAGAGATGGAAGCGCGACAGGGTGTGGGCGGCGTCGAGCGGCCCTTGAACGGAGATCTCGGTCTTCATGGCGGGCTCTCAGTCTACCAGAGCGGCGCCGCGGGCGACACGACCGGTCAGTGGCGAATGTCGAAGAAAAGCGGGCCCGGAGGCACGGGTCCGCTGTCATCCAGGCACTTGACCACGAAGTTGAGGTCCACGATCTCCTCGGCGAAGGGGCGCAGCATGGCGCAGGCCGCCGACTCGGCAGGCAGCGGCACGAGGAGCTGCCGGACCCCGTGCAAGCGCAGCACCCCGGCCAGGTTCGTGAAAGCGTCGAGCGCCTCCGGTCCCTCCAGCATGACGTCGAAGGCCTTGACGGCCCGGAAGGCGAAGGGATCGAGACGCCGGGCGGGTCTGTCGTCCCAGAGGGACAGCCACGCCGTGCCCGAGCGCTCGCCCGCCGTCCAGCTGCCCGTATAAGCGCCCTCGGGCGGTGGAGAGAAGAGCTCGCGCTCGAGGAAAACCGGTACGAAGTGGTGCGACTGGACCGCGGCGAGACGGAGCCGCATCAGGTGTGGGTCGCGGTACAGGTCGAACTGGACGGCCCGGGGCGTTCCCTCCGGCTCGAAGCGGGCGAGGTCGAGGACGAGATAGTCAAAGCGCCCTATGGTCTCGAAGCCCAGCGCGGTGACCATCTTCATCGAGGGGGTGTTGGTGGTCTTGATGAGGCCGGTGAAGTAGCTCGCCCCCTGATCCAGAGCCCACCGCTCGGCCGCTTCGATGAGGCTGGGTCCCAGGCGCCTTCTCTGGAGCCCTGGTACGACCCGGGTATTGAAAGAGTAGGCCGTCTTGCGGTGACCGCCAGCGATCCGGACTTCGGTCATGGCCACGCACTCGACGCCCACGACCACCCCATCCTGCTCGACCACGAGGACCCGGGACGAGGGATAGGCATCCGTCCGGGCGAAGAAGTTACGGCGCGCCTGGAGGAGAGCCGCGCCGGAGCTATGGTCATCGTCCTCGATGGCGATGAGGGCCTCATGGTCCTCCTCTGTCGCCGCCCGCAGGACGACGTCCTGCGCAACCCTGTTCAGGACCGTCTGCGACATAGGCCCCCTCCCCGGCAGCTTCCAACCTTCGACGCGATGGTACTCCAGCCGGCAAAGCTGTGCCGGGGAAAGTGCGAAATTCCCGACCCTGCCAAGAACCTGGGCAAACGATTGACGAGGACGTCCTTCGCGAGCCGGACACCCGCCATGCAGGCTGCTCAAAAAGGTCCAGATGCGAGGCGGCGCCCCGCTGTTCGAGTTGAGCGACGGCTCTTAGGCGTTGCGAGACGAGGACCGAGTAGATCCGCACGCGAGGCGTAGTCTCTCTACGTTGAGCGTGCGGATCAACTCAGCTCTCGTCTCGCGACGGCCAGGGACTGCCGCTCAACTCGAAGGGCGGGGCGCCAACGAAGCAGATGGGCCTTTTTCAGCAGCCTGCTAGTGCAGGTGGTAGGGGACGTCGGTCACCACCACATTCTTCCTGAAGAGCAGCGCGCCCTTGATCAGGAGGGCGGTCTGGTTGTGCAGGAGGTGCTGCCACCAGTGCTTGGGCACGAACTCGGGGATGACGATGGTGACCATGTGGGTGTCGCCGAGGGCCAGGAGATGATTGAGGTAGTCGAGGAAGGGCTGGAGGAGCGATCGATAGGGCGAGGAGAGGACGACGAGGGGCGCGCCCATGCCCCACTTGATCCACTTCTCCTCCAGCCGCCGCGTCCTGTCCGGGTCGAGCTCGACGTAGACGCCCTTGACCGAGGGGGCGAGCGTCCGCGCGTACTGCAGCGCATGGATGACGCCCCGGTGGATATCGCCGACCAGCACGAGCACCGTATGCTCCATGGGGGGCGGCCCCCCGTAGCCGTCGAGCGAGAGCTGCCCGGCCACATCGGCGTAGTGGCGATGGATGGCGATGAACATGGCCACGAGCAGCGGGATGAGCAGCACCACCACCCATGCCCCGTGGGTGAACTTGGTGGCCGTGATAACGAGCACCACGGCGCCCGTGGTGACGGCGCCCACCGCATTGACCCACCAGCGCCAGCGCCAGCCCGGCTCGCGGCGCACGAGCCATCGCCGAACCATGCTCGCCTGCGAGAGCGTGAAGGACAGAAAGACCCCGACCGCATAGAGTGGGATGAGGGCGTGGGTGCTACCGCCGAAGATCACGAGCAGGAGCGCGGCCGTTCCCCCGAGGATGAGGATCCCATTCGAGAAAACCAGGCGATCGCCTCGCGTGCCGAACTGGCGCGGCAGGAAGCCGTCCCGAGCGAGGAAGAAAGACAGTCGCGGGAAGTCGGCGAAGGCCGTGTTGGCCGCCAGCACCAGGATGAGCATGGTGGCGCCCTGGATGCAGAAGTAGAAGAGGCTCTCACCGAAGATCTGGCGGGCGAGCTGCGAGACGATCGTCTCCTCGGCCACGGGGGTTAGATGATAGTGCCGGGCCAGGAAGGTGATACCCATGAAGAGCGAGATGAGGATGACGCCGAGCCAGCCGAGCACGACGCCGGCGTTCTTCGCTTCCGGAGGCTTGAAGGCGGGAATGCCGTCGGAGACGGCCTCCACGCCGGTGAGGGCCGCGCAGCCGGAGGCGAAGGCGCGGAGAATGAGGAAGACGGTCAGCTCCTGCGTGGCGGGAACGATCGGACGGGCGGCCTGCGCGGCCACATCCCACCCGAAGGCCCACCGCACGAGCCCATAGAGAATGAGGGTCCCCGCCGCGGCAATGAAAAGGTAGGTGGGCAGCGCGAAGAGCTTGCCCGACTCGCGCAGGCCCCGGAGGTTGGCCAGCGTGATGGCGGTGACGAAGCCCACGCCGATGGCCTCGCGATAGTCGAAGAGGATGGGGACGGCGGAGGTGAGGGCGGCCACGCCGGCCGCCACGCTCACGGCCACGGTGAGCACATAGTCGATGAGAAGCGCCCCCGCCGAGACGAGGCCGGGAAGCGTCCCCAGATTGTCCTTGGTGACGATGTACGAGCCGCCGCCCTGCGGGTACGCGAGAATGGTCTGGCGATACGAGCTGACCACCACGGCGATGAGGATGGCGATGGCCCCGCCGATGGGGATGGAGAGATAGAAGGCCGCGCTGCCCGCCAGCACGAGGATGAGCAGGATCTCTTCTGTCGCGTAGGCGACGGAGGACAGGGCGTCGGAGGAGAACACGGCCAGCGCCGCGGTCTTGGAGAGCCGCTCGTGACGGGCCTGGGCCGTGGCCAGAGGGCTCCCGACCACGAGTTTCTTGAGTGCGTGGAGGTTCACCGGCTGTTCTCGAAAGACCTACCCTAGCCGCGCCGCGGGCGGCCGTCAAGCCTTAGGCGACCCCGTCGGTCTCGAGGTCGATGGTCTGGCCGTGAGGTGAACCGCACGTTGACCACGACGATACTCTGCCGGAAGAGGCGCGCCCCGCGGACGAGGAGCGCGGTCTGATGGTGCGGGGGCGTGCGGCCACCGATGACGCGGCAGGAGCTCGGGGAACGCGCCC